>NVSP01000049.1 GCA_002732755.1 Phycisphaera sp. | reverse complement strand
CCGACCGCCTGCGCCTTCTTCGGCGTTTCTTGGCCGGCTGACTGTCCGGGGTTTCTCCCGAACTGCCCGAGTGCGTTGCGCCATCGCCCTGCTGGCTCGCGCCTTCGCTGCCTGCGGGTTTGTTTCCAGATCCCGACCGACGCCTGCGCCGCTTTGGCTTGGGTTTGCTCTGTGTTTCGCCGCTAGCGCCGGTCTCGGCTTTGCCCTCGGCTGGCTTGCTGCTCCGTCGCCTGCCGATGGTCGGCGCGTTCGCGTCTGTCGGTGCAGCGGTCTCGCCGCCGGTTGGTTGTGCTGCCTCGCTCGTTGGCTTTTTGCGCCGTTTGCGTTTGCGCTTTGAGGGCGCTGCGGTCGAGCCTTGCTCGCTGTCGTCCGTCTTGCTCTCGCGTGGCTTGGCGGGGGTGAAGTCGTGGACAATTGCCGCGGGCTTTGGCGATTCGCCGTCTTTGAGCAGTTCCTCGACGGGCACCGCCACATTCTTTCCCTCGTCGAGCCGGATGAGCACGAGTTGCGTCAGGATCTGTGAATCCAGAACGATCCCGTCGCCGTGGGGCGTGCCCACGCGCGCCTTGCGGTGGGGCAGGTTCTTCTTCAGGCTGCTGTATGTCTCGTCCTCGTACCGCAGGCAGCACATCAGCCTGCCGCAACGCCCCGAGATCTTCAGCGGATCGAGCGTCGCCTTCTGCGTCTTGGCGCTTCGCATACTCACCGGCTTGAGCACCTTGAGGAAGTTCTTGCAGCAGCAGTACTGCCCGCACCGCTCGTAGTCCGCGGTGATCCGCGCCTCGTCGCGTGCGCCGATCTGCTTAAGATCTACCTTCACAGTCGGGTACTCGGCCTTGAGCGCCGAGAGCAACGGCCCAAAATCCACCYGCTCCTCAGACAGGTAGTACACAGTCAGCATCTCATTGCCAAGGATCTGCTCGACCTCGATGATCTTGACCTTCACGCCCGTCGAGTTCGACAACTCCTGCGTCCGTTTTTTAAGCACCGCANCAGACTCGCCTAGCACGCTGTGCTTTGCCATGTCCTCGGCGGTCGCGATGCGGAGCGCCCGCCCGACCACGCCGTACTTATTGTGCCTCGAATCAAGAAACGGGTAGTCGTGACCGCCCGAGTTCTCGATGTATTCGAGCATCTCCTTGCGCGAGACGCTCTTGGTACACCCCGCGTTCTCGCAGGTGCTCGTGAGCATCTCGCCAAGCTCCGTGCCCCGGTGCGTGCGGACGACGATCTTGGACCCACAGCCGGGCTTTGATGTGCCGTCGTACGGGAACTCGCCGACCATGAGCATCACGCCAAACCGCACGACCATCGTCGTCGGCGCTTTCAGGTGCGCGTACGCCTCGCGGTCTTCCTTCTCGCGGAGGTATTCGGCAAGATCGGTCTCAAATTGTGGGAGCGGGACAATGGACATCGTGGGTGACTATAACCGGGCGCCCATTTATCGGCCACCGAGTTTGCTGCGGGCGCTCGAGAACACATTGTCGAGTTCTTCGCGCGCAAGCAGTATCAGGGCTTTCTGTTGATCGACTCTGTAGACCAGCAGTTGTTCGTTGCGGTTGTCCAGCACGAAGAGTAGTTCCTCATTGCCGCCGTCGGTGGTCATGATGCTGTAGTCACCCACCGACGAGACCATCTCGGCCAGCGCCCGCTGCTCAAACGGGGATGAGCCGCCCCGGCGTCCGAGTTGCACGACGGTCAGCGCCGCGATGAGCATCGCGGTGACCCAGAGCACATTGGCGTTGAGGCGGTGTGGTTGATCTTTCATCGCCCGGCCCTCTCTTGTGAATCTCGATTGAGGTCACGGAAACCGATGCCGTCGAGCACCTTGCGGGAGGTGTCCCACTTGACAGCGATGAGTTCCTGGTTGGAGGCATCGAGGATGTAGACCGCGTTGCCGCCGCCGCCGCCCAAGATCTCGCCACCGACCATCGCGTAGTCGCCCCGCGCCCGGTTGCCCGGCTGGGCCGTTGCGATCGACACCGCACCCAGCACCACAAGCAGCACCACATTGACCGCGATCAGCGGATTCACCTTGGTACCGAGCCCGGCACGCCTGGTTTGATTCTCATTCATGTCATGACTCCGGCGGCGTTTGTTGCCGCGGTTAGTCCTGGTGGCCCCGCTTGGTCGGGATCCCGTTGGCACCCAGCATCAGCAAGCCGATCACAAGCACCGTGAAGTACATACGAAACTTCGGCGGCTTAGCTGTGTCGCTGGAACTCGGCGGACGAAGGGTCGTCGGCTGCGTGGGCTGGGTCTGTGGCTGAGCCGATGCCCCGCTCGAAACAACAAGCATGGCCCCAAGAGCCAAGGGCAGAAACGCACGGCGGTACAAACGGTCAACCTTCATGACACGATGCTACCGGGCCGCCAGCGTCGGGGCAAAGCGCCCAGCACCATCTTTACCCTCAATCTCACCATCCGTGGCCAGCTTCCCGCAGAACTCCGTCGAAGGACTGGTCGTCAGGGGGGCGGAGATCTCCTCGAACCGAGCCGTCGGCACGCTCACCGTCCGCCAACGCTTGCTCCTTGGCACCATCTCACGCTGATAGGCGTCCAGCAGCACCGACCGGACCGCGTACCACCGGCCGTGGTGCTCGAAAATCTCCTGAAACAGCGCRTCGGGCGGCTGATCCTCACACCAGTACACGAACACAAACGCCGCCCGAAACCCTTCACCAAACAGGATTTCCCATTTGCCAAGCGCCGCGATGTCGTCCTCGGTGACCCAGGATTCGAGCCGACCGATCGTCGCAGCGGTGCGTCCCGACTTGACCTTTCGCCCCTTGATGTCCACGAGCAGGTTCGTTGGCTCGCCATAGATCACATGATCGAACGATTTAATGTGCGATTTTCGGGGGCCGTCTGGCCCGGGCTGGGTTACATGGATGTCTGCATCCGCCGGCAGCAGCGTCCGCCGGGCCTCGTTGACCGAGATAAAGGGGATTCGGCGGTCACGCAGATGAAACTCGATCGCGCTCTCGTAGTGGTGCCGACTCTGACCCATGACAGAAGTCTAGCAAAATCCGTCCAAACGTGTGGGTCGGATCTGAGATTATTGCGATCATTCCCCGCGGTCAGATTCCAGCCGATCCAGCACAATCTCGATCGCCGGCGGTGGGCTATCCCCCCGAATAGGGCAGGGGATGTCCGTCAGCATCGACCGGTGGGTCGCTTCGACGAAGACAATGTCCCGGGTCCACGGGCTGGCGGCGCTGGCTGTGGAGACCACCCCGTCGCCGATCGTGGTCGCGGCTCGCTTCATCAGTTTGGCTGCCCAGTTGCCAAACTCAGACGCCAAAGCAACCGCCTCGGCCTCATCACCGATCTGGCCCGGCAGGTTATCCAAGATCCGATCTCGAAGTTCATCGCCCCCGATCGTCTCGACCTTCCCCACAACCGCTGTAATCATGACCCCAGTCGGCGGTGTGCGTGAGTTGAGATCAACCAAAAAATCAGACCCGGGTGTCAGGTCATCCCCGGCTTGCCCCTGCCCGTCGCCCTCGAAGCGCGCCAGATCATCAAGCCCGATCTCGCCGTCGTCGATGATGCGCATCGCGTGCTCGCGGATCTCAGCGACCAAGCGGTAGGGCGCCAGCGCCGAGCCTTGTGTGGGCGTGCCAAGCGTGATGAGCCGGCGCACCACGGGCCAGCCGGTGCGGTCCATCTCGGCCCGGGTCAGCGCATCCATGCTGACCAGTCCGCCCATCGAGTGCGCCACAAGCGTGATCTCAGATACGCCCATATTTTCAAGCTGCACCAGCGCAAGGCTCAGGGCATACGCAGAGTCAGCGATCGGCTGGTCGTTTGGGTACTCAAACCGCAGCGTGGTGTAGCCGTGCTCAGCAAGCGCCGTCGCCATATTATCCCAAACACCGCCCGGCTCATCCAGCCCATGAACCAGCAGCACCACGCCCTTGCCTTGGCCCAGCCGTTGGTCGTGGAGCAGTTCCCACCCGAGGCTTGGCTTCTCGGCTGATCTCTCAAAGTATTCGATCCGTGCGTGCTGCGTCACCCCCTCGGGCTGGGCCGTGCGTGCCGCGATCTGTGCCGCCGGACCAAAGAACGCTCCGCATACCACGGTTGTTATGACAATGCGTGTCGAGATGAGTCGTGGTCCGAGGCGCATGAGGTGGGTCCGTTTCGGCGGTGAAGAAAGCTCAAYCTGTCCGGCATCGAGTCTATTCGAACATGCGTTCGAGAAGCCGGACTTCTGCTTCTTTGTAGCGGACCAGCGCCGATTTCAGTTCTTCGCTGAGTTCACGGATCAGCTCATCATCCGCCACTCCGGGCCTTGCTAGGGCCGATTCCAAGGAAGCCCCGGCGTCTTGAAGGTCGCTGGCGACCGTGGCGTACGCCCGTGCCGCGTCGTAGAAGAGTTCTTCCTTGACTTCTTTTTTGTCCGGCTGACCCAGCAGCTTCCACGGGTTCCGCCTGATCTCGATCATCGCGAGCCGGAGCTGGTCGCTTGCCAGCCTCGCGTTGGCAAGCGACCGCCGGATCGCGGGCGTCTCGGTCGCAAGAAGCTGGGCCGTCTGCCCGGCGACCACCGCGAGATGGTCCGCGGCTTCGCTCGTCTTCTTGATCGTCTCCAAAAGCTCGACCGCGTGCTCATTCTCGAACAACGCCATCGTCCGCTGCGCCGAGCTCATCACATCGTCGATCCGGGGCCGATTCACCCGCAGCAGCTCCCGTGACTCTTCGACCAGCGCCCGGAACTCCTCGACCGCATCGCCCGTGCTCGTGGCGATCTTCTCGGTCTCGATCGCCGCGAGGTTGGCGCTGAACTCGTTGAAGTTTGCCAGCACGGTTTCAAGATCATCTTCGAGCTGAGCGGTCATCTCATCCGTCCGCGCGATGATGTCYTTGGTGTCGCCGATGATTGTCTGTACCTGTTTGAGCTGCTCAGCGCCAAACCCAGCCGCGGCTAGGAACATCGGCACCGCAAGCCCCGCGGTGACTGTCGAACCCGGTTCGAGCAGCCCAGCCGAAGCTGTGCCGCTGCTGACAATATTGATCGAAGCGCCCACGCCGATCAACGGCCTCTCGAGCACGAACACCGAATCAACAAACAGCGCGTGCCCCGAGTTGATCTTGACCACGACATTGACGCCCGTGGTCTCGTCACCCTCAGAAAGAAAGCTGACATCGGCGACGCGCCCCACCGGCTGGCCGCCCATCAGAACCGCGGCACCCGGCTTAAGTCCCGCGGTGCTCTGCGTCAACGCAAATGTGATGTTGTACGACTTGGTCGGGTGGAGCCTGCCGATGGCGCCCGAGATGATCGAACTAATAATGACAAAGCCGACCACTCCAAAGATCAGAAACGAGCCCGCGATCAGGCTGGATTTGGAACGGTTTTTCCTGGCCATCGGTCGTCAACTCCGAACTTTCTCACCCCCGCGTTGAGATTACGCTGGGGGTCGTCTCGCGTGGCATCGGCGTACCGAGCAGATCCTCGGCATAGTTTGTCGCGGCCTTGCGGTCCGTGATCGGGCCGTCGGCATCCCCACGCAGAAACTGCCGGATCAGCTTCTCTTTTTCGCTGAGCTTGGTTGCCTCTTCGCCCTCGGTGTCACGCACCCGCTCAAACCAAGATCGCTTCTCGACGACCAGCATCTCGCCCTTATCGAGCATCGCCATCCGGTCGGCGATCGCAAACGCCGAACCCATCTCGTGCGTAATCACGACGCTCGTCACGCCCAGCTTCTTCGACAAGTCGATGATCAGCCGATCGATCTCCGCGCTCGTGACTGGGTCCAGCCCCGCGCTTGGCTCATCGTAAAAAAGCATCTGCGGATCAAGCGCCAGCGCCCGCGCCAGCCCCGCACGCTTCTTCATCCCGCCGGAGATCTCAGACGGATACTTGTCCGCGTGCTCACGCAGCCCGACAAGCTCCAGCTTGATCTTCACCTGGATATCAATAATCTCTCGATCGAGCGCCGTGTGCTCGATCAGCGGCAGCGCGATATTCTCAGCGAGCGTCATCGAGTTGAAGAGCGCCCCAGACTGAAACAACACACCCAGCTTGAGGCGCACCGCGTTGAGCTGATCTTCGTTCGCGTTGACGATGTCCGTGCCTTCGATACAGATCGAGCCTTCGTCGGCTTCGATGGACCCGATCATGAGCCGGAGCGTGGTGGACTTTCCAGAGCCTGAGCCGCCCATGATGACCATGGTCTCGCCGCGATAGATATCCAGCGTCAGCCCGTCGATCACGCGTTTGCCATCAAACGCCTTGGCGACRTTCYKSAGCGTGATGATCGGCTCGTCGGCTTGGGTTTTGCCCTTGCTGTCCACAGCGGCGGTTAGCCTCCGCCCGCAGGAGCCACGACAGGTTCAGCTTCTTCTGGCGCATCNGGGGTGACTTCCGAGCCATTCGTTGGCAATTGGATGCCAGATCCAAGAACATCGGGATCGACGAGCCAGGTGATGCTGCCATCGGCGTTCCAGATGCCCACGTTGTCGAGCGTTTTGGATGTCCCAGCATCATTGATTTCGCTGCGGTTGGTACCAACCAATATCCATTTTGGTCCGTTGGTGAATACACCGGGTACGGGTGCTTGTTGAGTGCCGTACGGTTTTTCGGAAATATTGTTCGGGTCTTGCGCCTGTCCCAGCTCTCCAAATACCATGAGCAGGTTCCAAAGGCCTTCTGGACGCCCCACATAAGATCCAGCGTCTGCTTCGTATGCTGCCTTGAAACTTTCAAATGCTTCATCGGTTGCGTAGGGCCTTGTCGCGCTCGACAGATATCCACGAGCCGAGTCATATGAGCCAGAATCGATATCCGGCATCACCTCGGTCAGCTTGAGGTACTGCTTGGCACCCTGCTGTATCGCGACCGCGCCACCAATCCAGAGCAGCGACACAATCACACCAATGGCGATGCCCGCAATGGCAAGCCCGGTGCCCTTGATCCTGCCATTGGACGATGAGATACGGATGAGCCCGAACACACCCAGCAGCGAGCCGATCGCCGACAAGCCCGGGATGAAACAGATCAGGCTGCACACCAGCGACAGAACCGCCAGCACGCTGGTCTTGGGCGGCCCATCCTCGTTGTAGTCTTGAAAGTCAGAAGCGGCTGCGTATGGGTCGTTGCTCATAGCCAAGGCTATCGGGGCAACATGCCCCAAGCCACCAATTCGCACCCGCAGCGCCTGAAACCCTGCCCCGTGCCACYGACCTGTCTTGGGGTCAGTGTTTCTTTGTGGAGAGGGGCAAGAGCACTGACCTGAAGATCAGGTCAGTGGCACGGGGTACACAGAAGGTGTTGCCTTACTCACACCGGAATCGTCCCCGAAAGCTGGTGGACGCACGCCGCCACCGTTTGGGCAGCTTCTTCAAGACACCCCGGGTCCGTGTCCCGGCAGATACTAAACCGGATCGATCCGTGCGCCAGCTTCGGATCAATCCCCATCGCAAGCAAGACCGGTGAAGGATCAAGGCTCCCGCTCGAACACGCCGACCCCGCCGATGCACAGATCCCGCGTTCCGACAGCATCAAGAGCAGCAGCTCCGCTTCGAGCCTTGGAAACGCGATGTTGCTCGTGTTCCAGACCCGGTGCGCCGGGTCTGCTGGGCGGTTGATGACCGCGGTTGGCACAAGCTCCAAAATCCGGCTTTCGAATCGGTCGCGGTGTGTACGCATCTCGTTCATCTTCGCGGGATCACTCAGAAACTCCATCGCGCCGTCGGCAGCAGCAGCCATCCCWAGAATCCCCGGCACATTCTCCGTCCCGCCCCGCCGACCCAGTTCTTGCGAACCGGGCGAGCTTGGCGCAAAGGGTGTGCCCTTGCGTATCCAGAGCGCGCCGATGCCCTTTGGGCCGTGAAACTTGTGCGCTGAGAAACTCAGGATGTCGATGTGCTGCCCCGCATCATCTTGGTTCGCCGGCCCGATCTCGTCGGGTGTGCCCGTGCCGACATTGGTTGGCATCTTGCCGACCCACTGCACACCATCGACGTGGAATGTGACCTTCTTCTCTTTGCACACCTTGCCAAGCTGGGCGAMCGGTTGGATCACGCCCGTTTCGTTGTTGGCCCATTGCACGCTGACGAGGATGGTGTTCTCGTCGATTAGGTCTGCCAGTGCGCCCGCGTCGATCCTGCCGCCTTCGGTCGTGGGGAGCCAGCGCGTTTCGATGTCGAAGCGTTCGTTGAACTGCATCGCCATCGCGCGGACGGCGGGGTGCTCGATCTGGGTCGAGATGATGTTGGGGTTCTTAACATGTTTGTGGGTGGCGACGATGCCCGCCATCGCGGTGTGGATGCTGCATGTGCCGCAGCCGCAGAAGACGATCTCCTTGGGCTGGCCGTTGATGAGCTTTGCGATTTGCGCCCTGCCAAGTTCGACCGCCCGCTTGGCAGCCTGGCCGGGGCGGTACATGCTCGACGGATTATGCCAGAGTTCATCGGTCGCAAGAAGCATCGCGTCGCGGGCCGCGGCTGAGGGTTTGGTGGTGGCGTTATTGTCGAGGTAGATCATGGCCCGATTATTGATCGGAACCTGTGCCCGATGCACGGTTTGGGAGCAAGATTTCTCCAATTATTTCAGACAACGGCTGGCCCGTTGACGCCCGGTTCGTGTCCCGTACGCCCATCGCCTGCATCACGCCGTACCCGAGCGCCACATCGACAAGCATCCACGCGATCATTTCCGCCGGGAATCTGGTCCTGACCTCGCCCGCATCCTGCGCCATTTTGACCTCGCCCGAGAGGAAGTCGTGCAGCGCGTGAAAGTGCTCGTTGACCGCTTTGTGGATGGCTGCGTCGTCGACCTCGGTGATCGATTGCAGGATCACCCGGTAGGCGATCGCCTCCTCATCGCCAAGCGAGATCATGGGGTTCTGGCGCAAGAGCAGCGCGAGCCGATCAGCCGGGTTTTTCGCTGTAGACAGGCTCTTTTTCCAGATTTTGAGCGTGGTGCTGCCGGTCTCTTCGATGAGCGCCACGAACAGGTCGCGCTTGGAATCGAAGTGTCTGTAGATGATCGGCTCGGTCACGCCGGCGGCATGGGCGAGTTGGGCCGTGGTTGTCCGGGCATAGCCCCGCTCGGCGAAAAGCTTGGAGGCGGTTTGCAGCAACTGGTGCCGACGCTCGGCTGCGGGCATGCGCTTTGATCGTTTGGGCTGGGGCATCTAAAGCTAGTTTACACTCACTGACTTGGCTCTGTCGGCGTATCTGTAGTTGTTGGCTTGGGCGGCACGGGGACCGGGTCGTAGCCGCCCTTGGCGATTGGGTTGCAGCGTCCGATACGCTTGGCCGCCATGATCGAGCCACGGATCGCGCCGTAGTCGCGCAAGGCGTCGATCGCGTAGACGCTGCAGGTTGGGTGGTATCGGCACTGCCCGCCGAGGAATGGGCTGAGCGTGATCTGGTAGAGCCGGATCAGCAGGACGAGCGGAAAGATCATCGCCGCCCGCATCATGGTCCCGCGTCTTGGCGCTGTTTGTCGATCGTTGCTTGGATGCGCCCGATCGCGGATTCCATCAGCCCCATGTACGCCGAAGCGGGCCGGGTGTCGTGGGGGCGGACCACAATGACGAGGTCGAGCCCCGTTTGCCCGGCTGGCCAATCGGCAGCGATGAGCCGAAACGCATCGCGGAGTCTGCGTTTGATGGCGTTGCGTTTGACCGCGTTGCCTACGCGCCGACCGACCGACAGCCCGAGCCTTGGGTGACCGAGCGCGTTTGGCAGCGCAAAGACGACGATCGGGCCAGCCGGCTTTTTGAGCTTGGCACTATAAACGGCGCTGAACTCTGCGTTGTGGATCAGCCGGTGCTTGGGGCGGTAGGTCGGTCGCCGAGGCTCTGATTCTGGTGGTGTGCCCGGCGATGGGTTCATAGACACACGGTAGCTTGCCCGGCTCGTGACCTCTTGCGCCGCGTTCGGTGGCGAGACACGGGCGGGAGCACCCCGATCAATACGCTGACCGCCCCGCCGGCGAGCATCCAGAGCCGAGATGGCTGACCCGTGGCGAGCTTGGCAAGAAACGACCGCTCGGTCCGGTGGATGGGCTCATCGGGCATCGCCGGCAGCGGCGGCTCGAGCTTGTCAAAGATCGAAGCGCTGGCAAGCGCCGGGTCTTCGGTCGGTTCGCCAAGGGGCCTCATGCCCTCTGGGTATTGGTTGAGCTGCACCGCGCGGAGGTGTGCCATGAGTGTTGGCTGGCGTTCGTCGAGTTCCCCGATGACGGCTTCGTACCGCGCGATCCGGTCGAGCCGGAATGTCTCGCTGACCAGCGCCCGGTCGCGGGCGTAGCGGGCCCCGACGAGGGCTTCAGAGGCGGGGATCAGGACAGCGGACCCCAAGATCGCAAGCCCCGCGATCAGAAAGAGCCACCCCGGATCGGGGAGGATGCTCGGGTTGTGTCCAGACCGGGTGCGCATGCAGAGAAGGTATCGGTTGGCTGCTGATCCCAAGTCCAGCGGGCGGACCCTCATGTCCGGCGCGTTGGGTGCGTAGAGTTTGTTCTACCATGCGACCACGCTGCGTCATCACAGGAATCGGAGCGGTCTCGGCGGCCGGTGTCGGCATCGACGAGATCTGGGATTCGCTCTGCGCGGGCACATCGGGCATCGCCCCGGTTGYGGCGTTTGATACCTCCGGGTTCGCCTGCCCCTATGGCGGCGAGGTGGCCCCCGACGGCAAGCTCATCTCGGCCCGCGACTATGTCCCAAAGAGCTACCGCAAAGCAACCAAGGTCATGGCGCGCGACACACAGCTWGCGGTTGTCGCAGCATCGCTCGCCGCCAAGGACGCTGGGCTTGTGACGCGTCAAGCGGGTTACGATGCCCAGTTGACATATCCCGCCGAGATGGTCGGGTGCCACATCGGCGCGGGGYTTATCGCTGCTGAGGCGGAAGAACTGACGTCGGCGCTCGTGACGGCCAAGGACGAAGCTGGCGAGTTCTCGCTGACCAAGTGGGGCGAGATCGGCATCGGGAATCTCCAGCCGCTCTGGCTCCTCAAATACCTGCCCAACATGCTCGCCTGTCATGTCTCGATCATCCACGGCTGCGAAGGCCCATCAAATACCATCACCTGCACCGAAGCCAGCGGCCTCCTGTCGCTGGGTGAATCGCTCCGCGTCATCGAACGCGGCGACGCGACGCTCTGCTTCTCCGGCGGCATCGAGAGCAAGATCAACCCGATGGGCATCGCAAGGATGTCGCTCGTCGGAAGGTTCGCAGAGATCCCTGCTGGGACCGACGAACCCTGGCGGCACATTCGGCCCTACGACGCACAAACAACGGGCGCGGTGCCGGGCGAGGGTGGCGGGATTGTGATCCTTGAAGAATTGAACGCGGCGAAGTCCCGCAAGGCCCGCGTGTACGCCGAGCTTGCCGGGATCGGCAGCGCCCAGTCGCAAGCCGGCGCGATCGGGATCTGCCACCCGGTCGAGACCTGTGGCGGGCCGGCGTGCGAGGCCGACGAAGGGCTTGCCGACGCGGTCACTGCGGCGCTGCGAGATGCGGGGATTACCCCAGCGCAGATCGACGCGATCGTGCCCGCGGCGTGTGGCGTCTGCACAATGGACAACGCTGAACTTGGCGGGCTTGAGATGGTCTTCGGTGATTCGCTGGCGGACATCCCGCTGGTCACGCTGGCACCGTTTGTCGGGCAATTGTTCTCGGGTGCCGGGGCGTTTGCCATCGCGGTGGGGGCCAAGATGATTGCCGAGCAGCGGTTGCCCGCAAGACTTCACAGCGGGACGCCAGATTCAAGGGCCAAGGCCGGGGCTGTCGAATCGGTTGAGATGAAACTGAAACAAGTGCTCGTGTGTACGGGTTCGCTTTCTGGGCAAGCCGCGGCTGTAGTGCTTGGGCGGGTCGAGTAAGATAGAGTCAAGAAGAGATCGTGGGCCTTGGGGCAACCTTGGGCCTATTGCAACACGGAACAACATGTACCCAAAGGAAACTCTCACATGGATCACGATCACGGCAACAGACGACGCGGGCTGCCCCTTTCCGAACTCGACCCGGCACTGACAGAAAAAAGCCGAAAGGTCATCGGTGGCGCGATCGAGGTCCACAAGGCGCTCGGCCCCGGGTTCTCGCGCGACATCTATATAAACGCGCTGAAGATCGAGCTTGAAGCTGCGGAGCTTGAGTTCGAGATGGATGCCGAGTTTGAGGTTGTCTACAAGGACAACGACCTAGRCGGCGTGTCGATCGACTGCTTTGTCGAAGAACGCTTCGCCGTTGAGATTCTTGCTAGGCCGGGGCAGATCGGTTCGCTTGAACGGCTGGCGCTTCGTTCAAAGCTACGCGCTGCGGATGTCGAGCTTGGGCTGATTATCAACTTCTCTGAGCGCCGCCTCAAGGACGGGCTGGTGCGGGTCTTGAACCCAGACAAGCTCAACCTCAACCGCCCCGAAGAAGAAGGCGAAGAAGAGGAATACGAGGAAAGCGAAAGCGGCAGCGAGTGAGTTCCGGTCGGGTCGTCATCACGGGCGCGGGCTGGGTCACGCCGCTTGGGCATGATCTCGACGCGGTGTGGCAGAGGCTGCTCGCCGGCGAGAGCGCGATCGGTCCGGTCGAGCACTTCGACGCGAGCACCTTCGCCACGACGTTCGCCTCGCAGGTCTCGGGGTTTGAGCTCGCAGATCACCTTGGCGAGCGGGCGGCGGCGCACGAGTGCGCAAGCCTTGGGACGCACTACGCGCTGGCGGCTGCGGTGAATGCGTGGGCTGCTGCGGGCTTTGGTCCGACCGATGTCGCAGCCGGCGGCCCGCGCACGAGCGAGCATGTCGATCCCCGGCGGTTTGGCATCTACCTCGGCTCGGGCGAGGGGCGGATGGATCTGGATAACTTCATCCGCACCAACTACGCGGGGTGGGATGATGAGACCCGCCGGATCGATTTCAAGAAGTGGGCCAAGGCGGCACCGGAGTTTCTTGTCGCCGCGCGCGAACTCGAACAAGAGCCCTCAATGTGCTTGGCGCATGTGTCTGCCGAGCTTGGCTGCCGGGGGCCGGTGTCAAACTGCATGACCGCGTGCGCCGCCAGCACGCAGGCGGTGGGCGAGGCGTACGAGCTGATCCGGCGCGGCGRTGCGGATGTGATGCTCGCCGGCGGGGCGCACTCGATGATCCACCCGCTGGGGATGACCGGCTTTATCCGATTGACCGCGATGAGCACCAGAAACGACGACCCCAAGACCGCGTGCAGGCCGTTTGATTCGACCCGCGAGGGCTTTGTCATGGGCGAGGGGGCGGGGATGGTTATTCTGGAATCACTCGAACACGCACAAAAGCGTGGCGCACCGATCATCGCCGAGGTCGCGGGGTTTGGTTCGAGCGCCGATGCGTACCGGATCACCGACATCCACCCCAAGGGTCACGGCGCAGCRGCAGCGATGCGCCGGGCGCTTGGGCAAGCGGGGATCGACCCCGCCGCGAAAGATGACTCGGGCAGGCCGATGGTTCACTGGATCAACGCGCACGGCACGGGCACCAAAGAGAACGACAAAACCGAGACCGCCGGCGTCAAAGCGGTCTTTGGTGATGCGGCGTACAAGGTGCCTTTTTCCAGCGTCAAGAGCATGCTGGGGCATCTGATCCAGGCCGCCGGCGCGGTGGAATTGATTACATGCTTGCAAGCGATCAAGACCGGCATGATCCCGCCGACAGCGAACCTGCACAGCCCCGACCCGCTCTGCGACCTCGACCATGTCCCAAACGAAGCGCGCGATTGCAACAACGCGGGTGGCGTGGATGTCTGCCTCTCCAACAGCTTCGGCTTTGGCGGTCAGAACAACACGATCTGCGTCAGGAAGTTTGCCGGGCAAGAGCACTGACCCGAAGACGGGTCAGTGGCACGGGTTTCTGTTGCACAGGCCCGGCGTACCAAAGGKTGGCAGCCGAATCGGATGAACCTGAGCCGCGTTGGCCGATACACACAACCTATGGCCGAGAAAAAAATCAGTCTGAACCCGTTCCGCTGGCTCGCTCGCGGCCTGACCGCTGCGGTTGTCGTCGCTGCCGGCCTCTTTGGGTACAGCCTCTTGCGGGCGGATCTGGCGGCCGATGTGTATCTGGGTCGCTTGCAAACCCTGGCCGGCKACTACGAACAACTCCGCGGCACATTCAACGAGGCGATCAGCAAGACCGCGGTGACGGAACTTGTCGTCGAAGAGGGCAAGCTCTTTGTTCATATCCGCGACGCCAGCGGCAACATTCAGAAACTCGAAACGCCCTACGACCCCGCGGGTGAGATCTATGTCGATTTTGTCGTTGTCAATGGTCGCCTCTTGATTCGCCGGTTGTTTGATGAATCAACCCGGCCCGCCGACGCGATGGTGATCGACGAGGCGCTGGCGGACATCGATTGGGAAGCCGACAACTCGCGGCTGGGCAAAGCGGTGTACCGCGAACTCGGCCAGGGGCGATGGGTGATTACCGTCACGGCCAACGGCTCGCTTGATTTGGTGAGCGCCCCCGAAGGCGAGAGCTTCGAGCTTGTGTCGGCGCCGCCGGTGCGGGACTACGACGAGATCCAGGAAGAAGCGGCCCACGAGATCGAAGAGATCGGGCCGGGCGATGTCTTTCGCCGGGTTTTCTACGGCAAACCGAGCGGGTAATTAAACGATTTGA
>NVSP01000048.1 GCA_002732755.1 Phycisphaera sp. | reverse complement strand
CAGACGATGCGCGAGCACGCCCGGCGTGTGCCTGCGCCGCTCGAACTGATCTGCCGCAAGGCCTTGCGCAAGACACGAGCGAAGCGCTACGCCAGCGGTCGCGAGATGGCCGATGACCTGGCGCKYYGSCAGTCCKGKBWKTCSRWRNNCTGSNNCCGTGCCGCCGGCGACGATCTCGCCCGCGCGCCACTCGGTGATGGTGTCCCGGTTTTTCAGATCGATCGCGGTGAACATGATGAAGAACCACACCGCCATGAGTGTGAACAGG
The DNA here is from genome assembly GCA_002732755.1 of Phycisphaera sp. Lineage (GTDB taxonomy): Bacteria > Planctomycetota > Phycisphaerae > Phycisphaerales > UBA1924. Next base: position 14,463 of record NVSP01000048.1, on the reverse strand, counting down.
AAGAGGATGACATTGATCCCTTTGTCGTAGCGGAGCTGCATGAAGAAGAGGACAACCAGTGTGCCTTTGACCACCGCGATGCCCATCGCGAGCACGATGTTGATCCAGCCGGGTATCACCCAACCCCAACTGTACGCCATAAACTTCTCGGCCTGCGCCTGAAAAACGGTCAGCGCTGTAAACCCAAGCAGGATCAGCAGCACGCCAAGCAGGAGTTGCCAAGGAACGATGACATGCCCGTGGTGTCCGTCTTCGTGGAAGCCGTGCGGATCATCCGGGTTGTATGCGGGATTTGGTACGTTGCTCATTTCGTGGCTCACTTAGTGGACAAGGTACAAGAGCGGGAACAGGAAGATCCAGACAAGGTCAACGATGTGCCAGTACAGCCCGACACCCTCCATCTTTGTATAGTGCGTCGGGCCGTAGGCGCGTTTGCCCTGGCGGTAGATGAGCCAAGAGATCATGACCATGCCACCGATAACATGGACGGCGTGGATGCCGGTCGAGACATAGTAGATGCCCCACCAGACCGATTCGTGTGATTCTGTGGCGAACGGGTAGTTGAACAGCGCGCCGGGGCGTTTGCCGACACTCCATTTCGGAATGTATTCAAATATAACCTTGATAGCAAGGAACGCCGCGGCACAGAACAGCGTGATGAGCAGGTTGATGCGTGCCCACTTCTGCTGATCGAGCTGCACATTGCGGATCGCCATCGCCATCGTAAAGCTCGAAAGCAGCAGGATCACAGTGTTGAGGGTCCCCCACCGCCAGTCGAGGTAGCCCGAGCCGGCGGCTATGGACTCGGGGTACATCAGGCGAAAGATCGCGTATGTACAGAACATGCCCGAGAAGAGCAGGACCTCGGTTGAGAGAAACAGCCAGATCCCGATCTTGGCGGCGTCGAACTCGTCGTCGGCGTTGCGCCAGTGGTGGCCGTGCTTGTACCTTTGCCAGAGCGGGAGCTTCTCGTCCCCGGTGCCCGGCAAATCCGTGTGTTGTGTGTCGATCGTTGCCATCAGAAACCTTCCTCTTCGTGAGGGATGGGTATGGGGTCAGTGAATCAGTGCTTGGAACCTTCGGGCGGTGGCTCAGGGAGCGGGTAGTCCTTGGGGTCCCAGCCCGGGGGCACAACCTCGTCGAAGTCGTACGGGCCGTGGGTCAGAACGGGTTCGTGGTGGAAGTTGTGCTCGATAGGCGGCGTTGCGGTTTCCCACTCGAGGGTCAGGCCGCCCCACGGGTTCTGGGTTGCCTTCTCGCCGAGGAACATCGAATGGAGGAATACGACGAGGTGAACGACGAAACCGAGTGCGAGAATGAACGACCCGTATGACGATATCTCGTGGTAGATCTGGAACTCGTCAACATAGCTGGCGTACCGCCGGGGCATGCCCTGCGTGCCGAGAAAGAACTGGGTGAAGAAGGTGACATTGAACCCGACAAAGACGAGCAGGCAACCGAGCCTTGCGCCGTTCTCGTGGTACATCCTGCCGAAGATCTTTGGCCACCAGTGATGCATCCCCGCGAGCAGCGCGATTACTGTGCCGCCGAACATGACATAGTGGAAGTGCGCCACGACGAAGTAGCTGTCGTGGAGGTGGAGGTCGGTCGAGAGTGCGCCCAGCGGCAGCCCCGTCAGCCCGCCGATCGAGAACAGGAACAAGAACGAGAAGACATAGAGCATCGGCGTCGTGAAGGTGATCGAACCTTTGTACAGGGTTGAGATCCAGTTGAACACCTTGACCGCGGTCGGGATCGCCACGAAGAAAGTCAGGAAGCTGAAGATCATCGCAGCGAGTTCGCCCTGGCTTGTGAACATGTGGTGCCCCCAGACGAGGAAGCTAATCGCGGCAATCGCAAGCGAACTAAACGCGATCGCGCGGTATCCAAAGATCCGTTTGCGTGTGTGGACCGCCAAGACTTCGCTGATGATGCCCATCGCGGGCAGGATCATCACATACACCACCGGGTGGCTGTAGAACCAGAAGAAGTGCTGGAACAGAACCGGGTCGCCGCCAAGGCCGGGGTCGAAGATGCCGATTTGCAAGACTCGTTCAAAGACGAGCAGCAAGAGCGTGATCCCGATCACCGGGGTCGCGAGCACCTGGATAATCGAGGTCGAATAGATCGCCCAGATAAAGAGCGGCATGTCGAACCACCCCATGCCCGGGGCGCGGAGTTTGTGGGTCGTCACGATAAAGTTCAGGCCCGTAAAGATCGAACTGAACCCGAGGATAAACGCTGCTAGGACCATCGCGATGACCTGCGGCTGCCCTCCGGTTGTCGTTGAATACGGCGTATAGAAGGTCCAGCCCGTGTCTACACCGCCCGTTGCGATCGCAAACACACCGAACAGCGAGCCGAAGACATAGATGTACCAGCTCGCGAGGTTGAGCCTTGGGAACGCGACATCCTTTGCGCCCAGCATCAGCGGCAAGAAGAAGTTACCAAGCGATGCGGGGATGCCCGGGATGATGAACATAAAGACCATGATCGCGCCGTGCATGGTCATGACCTGGTTGTACGCTTTGCCCGCCGATGCCTGACTGACCGGGCCGTCGGTGACAAGGAATGAGAGCGCGGCCCCGGTCACTTCGCCGTCAACGATGCGCGTCGGCTCGAGCAGTTCGATGCGCAAGCCGATCGCCGCGACACCGCCCAAGAAGAACATGAACAGGACGGCGAACAGATACATCACCCCGATCTTTTTATGATCGACGGTGGTCATCCAGTCCCACACGGTCGCGATGGGGCCGTACTTCGAGTTGAGGTACGAACCCTCGTCGTGGTGACCGGGGCCAGCCGATGTTCCTGGGTTGCTATCAACGGTCGTCATGACTCGTTCCTTGTGCCGATGTCGGCTCTTACCTGCGGCGGTTCTATCCCACCACGAACTTCTTTACTCACCCTCTGCCGCTTCGAGTTGCTCAGCTTCTGCATMTAGAGCCTCATAACCCGGGATCGGTGTCCCCGGGTCTTTGTCGGACAGGTGCCTGATATAGGCGATCAGCCCTCGCATCTCGACCTCGCTCATCTGTCCGTCGAACGAAGGCATGCTGTTGGTGTAGCCCTCGCGAACCTTCGCCCCGGGCAGGATAATCGATTCACGGATGTAGTTGTCCCAGAGGAGCGGGTCTTTGTCTATATCCGCCTGCAACATAGTCGTGCCGTCGGTGAATGTAACGGGATAGCCGTAGTCATCGAGCCATGTCGGCCCGACACTCACACCGCCGTCAATCGTGTGACATGTCGCGCACTTGGCTTGCCAGACCGTTTTACCAACATCCATTGGTGGTGTGGTCACACCATACGCCGGGGTGTCGCGCCATATTTTGTAGTACGCGGGATCAACAACGCGAAGCGTGGCGACCATGTCTGAATGCAAGTCGCCGCAGTACTCGGCACAGAACACCGTGTGATCTCGGTAGTAGTACACATTGCCCTTTTTATCCGTATCCATTTCCACTCGCGTATCGGCACCAGAGCGATCCAGCGCATTGGCGTGAAAGACATACGGCGTAAACCTGTTTGGGACCACATCAATCTTGGTCCGAAAGTCAGGCACCCAGAACGCGTGTAACACATCTGCCGAACTCATCTTCAATCGAACCGGAGTATCTGCCGGCATAAAGAAGATCGGCGTGTTGTCATTGCCACCAACGGTGTGGAACTTACTGGCACCGATACCCGTTGAGTATGTCATCGACCACGACCATTTCTGAGCCGTGACATCGATTTGTTCTGCATAGCTTGGCGCCATCGAAGCTTTCAGATATCCGTTGAAACCCCAGAAGAACATCACCACGAGCGGCAGGGAAGGGAGGATCGACCACGCGATCTCCAGCGGTGTATTGTGGCTCGAACTGCGGACAGGTACATCGCCTTCTTTTCGGCGGTAGACCACCATGCAATACGCCATGATGCCCATAAGCAGAACAAAGAAGAAGACGCTAAACCACCAGATGAAGAGAAAGAGCGCATCCGAACCCGTGGCGCCACCCCCGACCAGAGAGTCGGCTTCCTGTCCAAAGAACAGGTAAATGATCCAGTCGTTGATGCCGGCCAGTGTTGCCGTCATGTTCCCGCTCCGCTGACTAGAGGCTCGTCGGCTGCGGGAGAACGCCCCGCGATGCCGGTGCTGCCGATTCCATCGTTGCTACGGCGTGCCGCGCGGCGCCACCGCACAGATTCTGCRATCCGAAGCCCRCCSAYRAGCGAGCCGACCGAGACAATCGAAAAGATCCCGCCCAGTTTCATGATCTGCATGGCCTCAGCCGTGTACGCGCCCGCGGTCGGGTCGTACACGAAACAGAAGAGCAGGAAGAAATCACCGATCGATTGGGCGATCTGCCCATCGCTGGCAGCAAGAAGCCCGAGCCGGAGTTGTTTCGCGTCGTCGTCAAACCCCGAGAGATAGTTGGAAACCCTGCCATCGGATGTCAGCAAGTACAGCACCGCGGGATGACTAAACTCGCCGGATTGTGGCAAGAAGCGGTAGTCGAACCCGACAGAATCCGCAAGCCGGCGCGCATCCTGTGCGGTTGCGGTGTGGAACAGGTAGCTCTGGCGACCCTGCTCATCCAACTCCCGTCTGTACGAAGCGTGGTGGTAGGTTTCCTTGCGCTTTGCCATTGATGTCGTGTTCGTATGATCGAAGCTGACCACGATGATCTGGTAGTCCTCGCCGACGTCGAATTTTACCTCGTTGATGGTGTTGTTCATGCGATTGAGCATGACCTCGCACATCTTCGGACACGAGTAGTACACGAGCAGGAGGAGCGTTGGACGCTCGCCCTCGAAGTAGTCGCCGATGAGCACGGTCTCGCCCGAGCTGTTGACGATCGGGATGTCCTTTGGAACCGCCTCGCCCCGGCGGTCCACGATCTCAAGGCCGTCGATCTGCTTTGGGAGCTCATCATGGAGCACCTGCGCACCGGCTGCGCCAACCGGCACAACAGCTGCGAGCAACACGATCAGGATGGCACTTAGCAAATGATTCATTTAATTGGTTGATTCCTCGATATTGCTTGCGGGCCCGCCGTAGCTTGCGACCACGCCCCGGGCCGCGACTTCCCACGGCACACGGACGGTCTCCTCGGTCCGGTCCATCCATGCGTATTCGTTGAGCCGGCCCTTGGCCTCCTCGGCGTAGGGCACGAACCCGGTCGAATACTCATGGGTGTTCTCAACGAGCTTCATGGACATGTTGGTCTTGGCGTAGCCGTAGTAGATGATAAGCGCGATGACGGTCACGAGCACAAAGCCAGCCATCGCGAAATAGAACCCAAGCATGAACCTGATGTTGACATGGGCACCGATCTCTTCCTTTGGAACCACGACTGGCTGCTCGTGCCACTCATCAAGTGGGGTGTGCATATCTGGAGTGTGATCGTGACTCATCGTCGGTCCCTTCGGCGGGGTTTCTGTCCCGCCTCGCTTCTGCGGGCTGTCGACCCGTTTTAGCGTATCCATTCACTCTCACCCGGAAGCGGCGAGCGCCCCGGATTCCGTCTCATCCTGCTCTATCCCAGCCGATTACACGTAGTTCTTGTGGTGCAGGCAGCCGGGCAGCCTTGGGTCATTGAGCGGCACCAGCGGCCCCGCGTAGATATTCCGAACCACCACGGCCCCAAACAGCCCCAACACCCCGACCACAGCCGAGATATCGAGCCAGAGCACGCTGAGTCCGAGCCGTTCCTCGCCGTTGTGCAAGAGGTTGGTGTCTGCCATCGGGCGGATGATCCAGAACATGTCCACGAAGTGGATTGCGATCGCCGCGATCGCCATCACCGTGATCAGCATCCCAGAACGCTTGGCGGGCCTTGAAAGCAGAAGCACGAAGGGCAACGCAAAGTGGCCAACAACAAGGATAAAGGTAAGCTCAGGATAGTCCGTCATCCTCGCGATAAAGTAGGTCGTCTCTTCAGGAATATTGGCGTACCAGATCAGGAAGTACTGGCTAAAGCCGATGTACGCCCAGAAGACCGTAAACGTAAAGAGCAGCTTACCCTGGTSGTGGCGGTGCTCGGTCGTGACCACGCCACGCAGCCGGCCCATCGACGCAAGGCCACGCGTGATCAGAATGTTCACCGCCATCGCGCTGTACGCGGCACCGGCAAAGAAATACACGCCCCACATCGTGCTGAAGAAGTGGTAGTCAAGACCCATCAGCCMWTCGNAAYGSMNCMWMYGCGKYNTGYCAKWNCAWAGRCSANAASRSMCSRCGAKCYNGKWMMKCGNGYSWWGKYSSWGAGCSASYNGRTYRSSCGWNTMSTCCTGCTCGCGCTGCCACTTCCAGAACTTGCGGATCAGCATCAACCAAAGACCGAAGTAAATCACGGATCGAAGCAAGAAGAATGGCACGTTGAGGAAGCCGGATTTGTGCTGGTAGATCGGGTCCGATGCAGCGTGAGGGTCCATCCATGTAAACAGGATGCCATTATATGTAACCTCAAGAATTATGACCGGCAGGATGAGGATCAGAACCAGCCACATGGCGCGCATGACGTTCTCGAACTGCCGGCGGAGCGTGACGCTCCACGTTGCGCTGAACATGTGAAAGACCATGACCCAAAAGAGCGAGCCGAGGCAGATACCAAGGATGCCCATCACGCCGACGTGGTACGCGGCCAGCGCGTGCTCGATCCCGACAACCTGCGCCCCGATCAGCGTGAGCACGATGCCCACGATCCCGATCGCAAGAAACGCGCCCACGAGTTTGGTCGGCGACTTGCCGACCAGCGTGATGTTCTCACGCGTCATGCGGGGGTCGTTGACGATCTGGCTCAGGCACTGGCCTTTGTCCATCGAGGCTTGACTCATTGCTCGCCTCCTTTGGCGATCGCCTCGCCGGTCACCGATTCGCCGGCATCGCCAACGGGTGTGCCTTTTTGTTCCATAAGCGTGTTGCGTTTGTCACTGGGGACCATGTCGCTATCGATCGAAACCCCTCGCGAGGCCTGCAGTGTTCTGATGTACGCAACCACAGACCATGCTTCCTCTTCATCGAGAGCGTGACCGTAGCCCGGCATGCGGAGCGAACCGTCTGGGCCATAAAGACCGTTGCGGGTGACATGGAAGAGATACCCGTCGCGGCCGGTGACTGCCGACGAGTCGGTGCCGTACTTCGTTTCGTCATGGAAGTTCGCGGGTGCCACACTCATCCGCCTACCAACCATGCCCTTGCCATCGCCTTCGTAGCCGTGGCAGACTGAGCAGTAGATGTTGAAGTTTTTCTGGCCCAGCCGGATCATGTCCATCGTGACCTCGCCCGGGATCGACCGGACATAGTGAGCCGGGTCATCGATCGGTGCATCGGTCGTGCCGAAGTACGCGGCTTGGTCTTCCTTGAGAAGCCGAGCGCGCTGGGTTGCGTACTCGCCAACCCACTGAGAGTTTGCCGCTGCATCGTGGTCGATCGGGGCCCTGCCGTAGCCGACCGTGCCGGCSACGGTTGGCCGCTGGCTTCTGCCGTCAGCGAAGAACTCTGTCGCGTTCTGGGGGCGGAAGAACTCTTGATCGTCCATGTCAGGAAAGAACTGCCTCGGCGGCTTGTCGGTCCGCTYGCCTCGGCAGCCGACCATCCCCGTCCCAGAAAGGACGAGCAGCCCGAGGCCCAGCGACATGCTTGTTCGTAGTTGGTTCATGCTCATGCTTCCCTGCTCACTCTTGGATCAGTTCGATGTTGGTCGCGCCGGCTTCGGTGAGCAGCTTGCGTGTCTCGTCTGGGTCAAACTTGGCATCAGCTGCCTCGATTGAGAGAAAGAAAGCGTCATCCGACACACGAAGAAACTCGTCGCTTGAAAAGAGCGGGTGGTGGTGCCGAGGCAAACCGTTGAACGCGAGCATGCCAAGAAGCGATGCAAACGCGGTACACAGAATGCCCATCTCGAAGGTGATCGGGATAAAGGGCTCCCACGCTTGGTAGGTGGGCTTGCCCTGCACGACGATGCTGTAGTCGTAGTTGATGATCCACTGCATGAAGTACCCGCCGCTGGCACCGAAGACGGCGGCAAGCCCGATGACCATCATCATCGGGGCAATGGCTTTGCCCTCGATGCCCATCGACTCTTCCATTTCATGGACGGCAAACGGCGAGTGGGTGTCCCACTTCTTGTAGCCCGCATCACGGACTTTCTTGGCACCCTCGGTCAGCGTGTACGGGTTGGCAAACTCGGCGAGCAGGCCAAAGACCTTGGCACCAGATTCGGTTTCATAGGTTGTTTGAGCCATTAGTGTGCTCCCTCCCCGGCGTGTTCACCCTCGTGGGAATCATCGCCGTGATCGTCGCCGTGGTAGTCGTGCGGGCTGGCGCCGGGCAGGATGTTCTTGATCTCAGAGATCGGGAAGATCGGGAAGAACCGGATAAAGAGCAGGAACAGCGTGAGGAAGATGCCACACGAGCCGACAAAAGTCAGGATGTCCACAGGCGTCGGGAAGAACATGCCCCATTCACCCGGCAAGAACGCGCGGTGGATACTCGTGACGATAATCACGAACCGCTCGAACCACATCCCGATCGTCACGAAGAACGCAACAATCCAGATCGCGATCGGGCTGCGGCGCATCTTCTTGAACCAGAATATCTGTGGCGAGAGCACGTTGCAACTGATCATTGTGTAGTAGGCCCACCAGTACGGGGCACGGGAAGGGTCGGCTCGATTCCCGATGAACGCGTACCACTCGAACTCGTTCCCACCGTACCACGCGATGAAGAACTCCATCGTGTACGCGAACCCAACCATCATGCCCGTGACCAAGATGATCTTGGACATGTTCTCGAGGTGCCGAAGCGTCAGCAGGTCGCTGAAGTTTGGCATGAGTGCGCGAAGCGGGATCAGGAGCAGGAGCACCATCGCAAACCCGCCAAACACCGCACCCGCAACAAAGTAAGGCGGGAAGATCGTCGTGTGCCAACCCGGAACAATACTGGTCGCAAAGTCGAACGACACGATCGAGTGAACAGACAACACCAGCGGCGTAGAGATACCCGCGAGAATCAGGTACGCCTTTTCATAGCGATACCAATGCCGCCCGCTCATCCGCCAGCCGAGGCTGAGGAAACCGAAGAAGTACGCCCGCACAAGATCACCCCGCCAGGGCAACTTGATCGTCGGGATCGGCAGCGGCACAGGCAGACGAATCTCGACCATCTTGCTTTTGCCCTGGCGCATACGAAGATGCGCCCGGTCGCGGAACGTCGCAAAGTCGGGGATCATCCCCATGTACCAGAACAGCGTCGAGACGATCGCGTATGTCGAAACGGCGAACACATCCCAGAGCAGCGGGCTGCGGAAGTTGGGCCAGATGTAGTTGTAGTTCGGAATCGGGAACAGCATCCACGCAAACCACACGCGGCCCRCATGGATACCCGGGAAGATGCCCGCGCAGATCACCGCAAAGATCGTCATCGCCTCGGCTGCCCGGTTCACCGCGNTGCGCCACTGCTGCTTGAGCAGGCACAGAATCGCAGAAATCAGCGTCCCCGCGTGACCGATACCGATCCAGAACACAAAGTTCGTGATATCCCACGCCCAGTCAACCTGGTTGTTAAGACCCCAGACACCGACGCCCGTGATGATCAGATACAGGATCATGATCTGGGCGAGCGATGCAACGGTCGCCGCGAATCCGAGCGCATGGAACCACCACCAGCCCGGGGCCTTCTCCGAGTAGCCCGCGACAATCTCGGTGATGTCGTGGAACGAGCGGTTGTTGAGGACCAGCGGCGCCTTCTGGCTTGGGTCATCAACGAGGCTGCCGTCGCCGAGCGCCGGATCAATGTCCGTGCGGTCTGGGCTTGGCCTTAACCCCGCGAGCCGTTGTGCGTTGATCTGGTCGGGATTGATCGGACTCATGCAAGCACTCCAGCCGGGGCACCCAGGACTCTAAGGCTAACGGCGTAGCCGCTGTCCTCATTTTTCTTTAGTTTATCAATAAACGAAGCATGACCGTTGTCTTGGGCCTCGTGCTCGCCTTCGGAGCCATGCTCGCCGCCGTGGTGGAACGGGTCATCCACCGGTGCGCGAAGCTTCGGGTTCGGGTTTGAGAGGCTCACCTTATAGGTCGTGCGAGGGCGCACATTGAGATAGCCAAGCAGGGCGTATGTCCTGCCGTCGTTGGCGGCTTTGTGAACTTGCGAGTTGGTATCAAGAAGATCACCAAAGACGATCGCGCCCGTCGGGCACGCCGCCTGGCACGCGGCTTGGAAGAAGCCGTCGGGGATGCTGTCGAGGTCCTGGAGCTTCATCTCATAACGAGCGGCATTGATCCGCTGGATGCAGTAACTGCACTTCTCCATCACACCCCGGACACGAACCGTGACATCCGGGTTGTTGCGCAGCTTCTGGATCTCTTCGACCTTCTCTCGCAGCCTCGGCGGGATCAGGTTGATGTTGTCTGGCTGTGGTGTCCCCTCGGGGATTTCCCCGCGATAGCCGCCCTTGGTCTTCTTTGTCGCGTAGTCGAAGAAGTTGAACCGGCGAACCTTGTAAGGACAGTTGTTGGCGCAGTACCGCGTACCGATACAGCGGTTGTAGACCATGTAGTTGAGGCCCTCGGGGCCGTGCGTCGTCGCGTTGACCGGGCACACCGTTTCGCACGGCGCGTTCTCACAGTGCTGACACATCACCGGCTGGTGGTGCATCACGCCCGGTTTTTTCATGTCGTGGCCAGTGAAGTAGCGATCGACACGGATCCATGTCATCTCCCGGCCTTTACGGACTTCGGTCTTGCCCACGACGGGGATGTTGTTCTCGCTCTGGCACGCGATCGTGCAGGTCACGCAGCCGATGCATGTGCCCTGATCGACACTCATGCCCCACTGGGGCCCAACCGAATACGCCGAACCCTCGGCGGCATCGCCACGCGATTTGTTGTGCGGGTTCTCGTAGATCGATTCCAGCGGCGGAGTGTGCGCCAGCTCGCCGAGCTTCTCGCCGAAGTTGAGCGTTTTCTCTGTGCCGTAGTGGCCCATCGTGGTTTCGGTCTGGTCGCCGTGCCGCAGGTACGCGGGGAGATCGACAGCCCGCACGATCGTGTCGCGCGATTCCATCGACCAGTGGTTCTGCGTGCTGGAGATCGGATAGCGACCGCGCGCCGGGGCAACCTTTGCACCGGTATAAACGCGGGTACCAGCGATGTCGCGGATCGACTGGACATCAAAGCCCGTGCCCGCACCGATGACACCTACGACCTCCCGGCCGTAGCCTTGGAACAAGATGATCGTGTTGTCTGCCATGCCAGGCATGATCCAAACCGGAACCTCGACGCTCCGGCCATCGACCGTCACCGAAGCCATCTGAGCCTTGGGCTCTTTGACCGTGTACGAATCGGGCTCAAGCCCGAGCTTCTCTGCTGTTGCTGGGCTGACGAGCGCCGGGTTGTCCCAGACGATCGTTGTTCCGAACTGTGGCAATTCTTGAAGCCAAGGCAGATTCGAGAATCGGCCGTCGTGCATGTTGTTTGTCGAGACCACAACATCAAGCGCATCGGACGATGGGCTCAGCCCGACCGCGGCCTTTGCGAGCACACCCGCGACATTCGAGTAGAGCGAACTGGAGGATTGCCCGCCGTCGTCTCCACGCTTGGAAGTCCCTGCGATCAGACCATCGTGTAGCGCACGCCGCCATGACTTCTCAAAATCTGACCAATCAAACCGGCCCATCCACACATCACGGACAAGGTCGTAGCCCGCCGGCTGGTTGGTGTAGTCATCCGCGGTTCGCATCTCGGCGATCAGCGCGAGCAATTCGATGTCGCTCAGTGCGCCATCGTACAGCGGCGCGATCATCGGCTGGATTGGAGCGACCGTCCCGTCGTCGGCTTCGGTGTCGCCCCACGATTCAAGGAATGTCGCAGCGTTGAGTGCCCATGTCGACTTTGCGGTTGTCTCGCTCGGCCCGATCGAAAGCACGACCCGGTTGGTCACCCGGTCAAACGCCTCGGCGAACCCAAGCTCCGTCGGCGTGTCATAGACCGGATTCGTCTCGACACACACAACCGTCTTCACCCGGCCCGCGCGCATGGGTCCGACGATCTCGGTCAGATCAGACAACCCGTCGCGAGCTTCTTCTGGCCCGGCGGCGACATACGAAACAGTCTTGCCAACCGCACCGAGCACGCGGTTGAGAGCTGCGACAAGAGCGTGGATCTCAGCGGGCAGTTCTTGACCAGCGGTCACGATCGCCTTGCCGTGCGCCTCAATCAGATCATCCGCCGCGGCATCAAGCATCTCGTGCAACTCAGCCGAGAGATCGCCGCGAGAATCGAAACCGTTGACAGCGTCTGCCAGAGGTCCCCCGCCTCCGATCCGATCGACAACCAAGCGTGCCAGTTCCACGACAGCCGCGGGCAAACGCGAGGGTGCGAGCACATAGCGATGGTCCGCCACGCCGCCCATCGGTGTGTAGCCAGCCTCGACCGCGTAGACCCGGCACATGGTGTCGTTGGTCGATGTCATCCGTCTCGCCGAGCCAAAGCCCCTCGCGTTGCGCAGAGTGCTTGGACCCTTGTCCAGATCATCGCTCGCAAACGAGAATATCACATCCGCGTTCTCAAGGCTCAGAATCTCGCGCTTTGGTTGACCAAACGCCATTCTCATGCCAGCCATCTTGTTGTCGATGCCGGTCGCGTCGTACGAGATCCACTGCGCCAGAGGCCAGCGTGCGCTGATGCGGTCCCGCAGCGCATCGCGCGTCGGGCTTGTTTTCTTGTCAACGATGAAGACCAAGCCGTTGCCGTTGTTGGCATCAAACTCTGCAAAGTGCGAGGCGCTCCATGCGCGGAAGTCGTCCCATGTCGCCACGACAGTCCGTGCCGATTCGCCCCGGCCCTCTTTGAAGACCGGGTACTTGAGGCGGTCCGGGTCGTAGATGCTCAGCGTGCTGGCGTTGGACCACGCCGAGCTTTTGCCCTGGTTGACGGGGTGCAACGGGTTGCCTTCTACAAATGTCGGGCGGCCCTCGTTGGTCTTGACGAGCAAGCCTTCCGCGCCGCCGCCGGGCAAAGGCATGCTCGTCGCGTAGTAGAGCGGGCGACCGGGGATCACATCGCTCGGCACATTCCGCGAGTATGTCATGATCTTGTGATCGGGACGACGACAGCCCGGGATCGTCGCAGCGCCGGCAAGCGCCATCGCGCCGCCCATGAGCTGCAAGAATGTGCGGCGGCTCGATGCCATCATCTCGCTCGCTCCCTTTGGGAACTCACGCTGAAGGAACGACTGGAACTCGCCGGAATCACTGGCGGCGAACTCGTCAACGCTCCGCCAGAGCTTCTGGCCGTTCCCTACAACCGTAGAAGCCGGACCGGTGTCCTTCTTCCCGACCGTCGATGGGCACTGGTTTGCTCCGCTCATGGTCGATCTTTCCTGTCAAGTGCCCCCGCAGGGCGTGTGATTTTCGTGTAATCGTGGTCGCGTGTGTACATCACTGGTGACACGCTCCGCAGCTCTGCGGCCCGCCGCCGGCGACATTGTTGAGAATCGACTCGATAATCCGCTTTGCCTCGGGTGTCGCATTGTCTACGCCCAGCGCCCGCTCTTTGAGGTGCTGCTCGGCCCACACAAGATCGGTCACCTTGCTCGGCCCGACGATGTTGTCCTCAACATTGCGGTGGCAATCAAGACACCAGCCCATGCCAAGCCCTTCTTTCTGGAAGACAACCGGCATGCCACGGATCTGGCCGTGACACGAGAAACAGCTCACGCCAGCGCGGACATGCATGTGGTGCGGGAAGTTCCCGACATAGTCCGGCAGCTTGTGGACGCGACGCCAGGGGATCGATTCATCCGCCGCGTAAGCCTCGCGGATAAACGCGACCTTCTCACCGGGATCAAACTGGGGCGCGAGCTTCTGCTCGGTGTGACAACCCATGCAGGTATTGGCAGTTGGGATATTGGCCCAATGTGAATCTTCGACATTGGTGTGGCAGTACCGGCAGTCCATGCCCAGCCGGCCGGTGTGGATCTGGTGGTTGAACCCGCTGCCGGGTTGCTTTGGCATGTAGCCGACTTCCCAGAAGTCGGGCGTCGCCCAGTACCATGTGCCAGCCGCCACGGTCGCAAGCGTCACGAACGCTCCCATCACAACCATCGTCGGTAACGCGTTGACCCATCGTGGGAAGAGCGTCGACATGTGAACCAATCTCCTGCCCAAAATTGTTCTGTCTTCCTTTCCCCTTTTCCTGTTTTAAAATACTCTCCTACTAGAGTGTCTTCTGGTATTTTTTTGTTGTTTTCTGCAAGATATTTAAACGGAAAATCATTGCTATTCCATTTCCATTTCACTTCATTATTTTCACAATATACGATCATTATCGGGTGATTACCTATATCTGCAAAACGAATGGCACATGCAGTTATGCTAACATTATATTTTTTAGCAAGTTCTTCTATAATTTCAAACTTAAATTTTCTTTTGAAGCAATCTTTAATAAATCTTTTTTCAGGCATCAATAGACAAG
>NVSP01000047.1 GCA_002732755.1 Phycisphaera sp. | reverse complement strand
ACGCTCATCGGACCGGGTGGGCTGATCGACGCCAACGACCACCGCATCCGCTGGACACGCCCCGATGGCACAGTCGTCGATGAGGCCCAGATGTCAGATTCGCACGATCACGAGAGTATTGAGACTTCGCTTATCGCGGATTCGATCGTTGCATCGCTCACGCCCGCGTTTCGGCGGGCACCGATTGACATGAACGCAACGCTCGCGATGGCGCAGGCCGCGGTGCTGAGTTCTCGCACTGGGCACCCGGAATCGCCGGGCACGATTCTGGACATGCTCAGCAGATCGTGAACGCTATTCCCAGATCGTGAGGTGGCGGTTCTTTTTGCCGCGCCGGATCGCTATCAGCGAGTTGTGGAGCAGGTCATCGCGTGACAAGCATGTATCGATGTTGGCCTTGGTGCCGTTGACGTTGACTGAACCCGCGCAGAGGAACTCCCGGGCTTGGCGTTTGCTCTTTGCGAGTTCTGTCTCGATGAGCAATTCGACCAGTGAGATGCCCCCGTCGAGCTTTGAAATGTCGTGCCGACTGGTTGGGACATCGGCGAGCACTTGAAGGAGCGTTGCCTCGGGGAGGCTTGCGATGTTGTCGGCGAAGAGGGCCTTGGATGCCTGGATCGCCGCGTCTGCCTCGGCCTTGCCGTGGAGAAGGCTTGTTGCCTCGTATGCAAGGGCTTTCTGCGCCTCGCGGACAGCGGGGTTCGCGGCTACTTCTGCTTCGAGCCGTTCGATCTCTTGGCGATCGAGCAGCGTGAATGTGCGCAGGAATCTGCCGACATCGCAGTCCGATGCGTTGAGCCAGAACTGGTAGTAGGCGTACGGGCTGGTGCGTTTGGCGGTGAGCCAGATCGCGCCTGATTCTGTTTTACCGAACTTGGTGCCGTCTGTTTTTGTAACAAGAGGCGCTGTGAACCCGAAAGCCGCCTTGAGTATCTTTGTGCTGACACCTGCTGCGGTCTGGAGTTGCTTAAGATCTGGATTCTGTGGATCTTGAAATGCTGAGGCAGCGAATGAAGCAGCCACTTTCCTGCGAATAAGATCCGTCCCAGCGACAATATTGCCATACTGATCGCTCCCGCCACACTGGACGGACACGCCTTCATCTTTGTAGAGGTGCGTAAAGTCGTACGCCTGCAGAATCATGTAGCTGAATTCGGTGTAGGTGATGCCTTGCTCGCGGTCTTGGAGTCGGCTTCGGACGCTGTCTTTTTGCATCATCATGTTGACGCTGAAGTACTTGCCGATGTCGCGGAGTGCGTCGATGAAGCTAATCTTGGTGAGCCAGTCGGCGTTGTTGAGGATGGTGCTGTCGCCCCCGAGGATGCATGAGAAAATCGGGCGTTGTTTTTCGATGTTGCAGGCGACCGTTTCTGCGGTCATGAGTTGGCGCTCGGCAGACTTTCCCGAGGGGTCGCCGATGAGGCCCGTCCCGCCGCCCATGACGACGATCGGGTCGTGGCCTGCCCGCTGTATGTGTTTGAGGAGCATGATCGGGACAAGGTTGCCGATGGTCAGGCTGTCGGCTGTGGGGTCGAACCCGGCATAGATGCGGCGAGGTGTGGAATTTGGGTTTTTGAGATGGTCGCGCAGGCCGGCTTCGTCTGTGCTCTGGTGGAGCAAGCCACGCCATGTGAGTTCGTCAAGTAGATCCATCGAGACATCCTTCCGTGTGGGCCAAGCCTAGGTCAAAGAGCGTGAGGGGTATTTTTTCTAGGCATGAGATTGAGACTCAATCTCATTATGCGTACAACTCGCCAAGATCGGGCGGTTTGTCAAGCCCACGCATTCTTGAGGAGAGTCAGATGCTCAAGCAGACTGCATTGATCGCCGGGCTGACCCTGGCTGCCGGCGTATCGGCCCAAACGACCCACACCTTTGGCGCGCCGACCTTTGACCGCTGGAACCACCCGTTCAACACGACACCCGGTTCTCACACCGCCGCATCGACATTTGGCTCTGGGTTCGTGCCGGGCATGTTCGACGACCGCGATGCACAGTTCCTCAACAGCTTCATCACCGCGGGAGACATCGCCCCGGCGCTTGGAGCCGCCAACTACATCATCACCTCGGCGACCGCGACCGCGACGCTCATCGGGGGCGAGTTCACATATGACAACATGTACAACGAAGGCTCATCAATCGATCTCTTCGGCACAGGTTTCCGCAACGGGCTCAACGCGTTTGCGTACGGAGATGATTTCATGTTCGGGTTTGGTGATCCAACCAGCGAGGACCTGCGCAACGCGTACGCGACCGACTTTGCCAGCGGCTTGTTTCGTGATGTGTCAAACAACATCCGCGATGGGTTTACGCCGACACCCTTTGCGATCGGCAACATCATCGGCCTGGCACCGGGGACGAGCGTGATCGGTTCTGGACAGATTATCGAGTTTACTCTCGATCTGAACAATCCAGATGTTCTGAGTTACCTGCAAGAATCGCTCAACGACGGCATCGTGAGTCTGTCGGTCACGAGCCTGCACGCCGCTTCACAGGGCGGCGATCTCACCTTTCCGATCTTCGGGACCAACGAGGGCGGGGCACCGATGACACTCGATCTTGAAGTCAAGGTGATTCCAGCACCGGCATCTGCACTGCTGCTTGGCCTTGGTGGTCTTGCTGGAATGCGTCGCCGCAGGTAAAAACTAGGCTTTTGACAATCGTTTAAGGGCGGATATAACCTCGGCACGCACACACGCCGGGGCTGTCCCGCCCTTGACATTGCGCGCATCGAGTATTTTTTCAACGGTAAGCGAGCGGACCGCGGGGATATCAAGCTCTGGTGTGATGGCAACAAGAACTTTGTCTGGGAGCATTTCCAGCGGCACACCTTGTTGTTCTGCAACTCGCACAAGCTGACCAACTCTATCGTGCGCATCGCGGAAGGGCACGCCCTTGGCAACGAGCATGTCGGCGATGTCTGTCGCGTTTGCAAAGCCCTTGTCCGCTAGCGTTCTGGCTTGTTCGGTTCTGAATTCAAGCCCARAGATCGTTCTTTTGGCCAGTGCAAGCACAAGCATGATCTGATCCGCCGAATCGAACAGCGGTTTTTTATCGAATTGCAAGTCTTTGTTGTAGGTCATCGGGAGCCCCTTGACCGTAATGAGCAGTGAGACATGCGCGCCGATGATTGTGCCGCAGGAGCCGCGGATGATTTCGAGTGAGTCTGGGTTTCGTTTTTGCGGCATGAGACTCGAGCCGCTTGTGACACCATCGTCGAGGCGGATGAGCGAGAACTCACAACTGTTGTAGATGATGAGATCCTCGGCGAGACGGCTCAGGTGTACCGCGATCGTCGAGAGAACCGAGAGCGTTTCGATCACGAAATCACGATCTGAAACCGCATCGAGGCTGTTGCGTGAGCATGAATCAAAGCCGAGTTCGCGTGCGAGTTGTTGGCGATCGATGTCGTACGCGGTGCCGGCGAGCGCTGCTGAGCCAAGTGGGCAGACAGAAACTCGCTTGCGCGCATCGGCGATTCGGGCAAGGTCTCGCTCGAACATCTCAACATACGCGAGGCAGTAGTGTCCAAAGGTAATCGGCTGCGCGGGCTGGAGATGGGTGTAGGCGGGCATTGGTGAATCGTAATGCTGCTGTGCTTTTTGCGCGAGTGTATACGCGACATCTTTGACGGCAATCGATATCGCATCACAAAACTCTAGCGTCCACAATCGAAGGTCTGTGGCGACTTGGTCGTTTCTGCTGCGCCCTGTGTGGAGTTTCTTTCCGAGATCACCAAGACTTTCGATCAGCCGCTGCTCGATCCATGTGTGGACATCTTCCGCGCCGCTCTCGATGGGCGGGCTGCTGATTTGACTGGCGTCGATACGCAGCTTGGCTAGAGCTTCAACAAGTGATTGACATTCAGTATCGCTGAGCACACCCGCGCCGCAGAGCGCGTTTGCCCACGCGATCGAGCCTGTGATGTCGTGGTTGACCAGTCGCCAGTCGATGGGCAGCGAATCGTTTGCCATGCGGAAGATTTCATCGGGGCCGGTCTCGAATCTGCCGCCCCACATGCCGGAACTCACTTTGTTTTTCCTTTCGAGTAGTACCCAGAGCTTATCCGTTCGGGCAGGCTGAAGAGGCGGATAAATCCCTTGGCATCGGCTTGGTTGTAGAGTTCATCTTCGTCAAATGTTGCGAGTTCTTCACTGTACAGTGTATTACTGCTCTTTCGCGTGATAGTCGAAGCAGTGCCTTTGAAGAGTTGGACACCGACTTCGCCGGTCGTTTGGCGGCAGAGCACATCGACCGCAGCGGCGATCGCTTGGCGTGCCGGACAGAACCACTTGCCTGCGTACACCAGATCTGCCATTTCTGGCATAAGCTGCGCCTTGAGTTTGCGCGCGCGTGAATCGAGTGTGAGGTCTTCGAGTCCGCGGAGGGCTTCGTAGAGAACAGTGCCCGCGGGGGTTTCATAAAGACCTCTGGATTTCATACCAACGACTCTGTTTTCAACGAGATCGATGCGCCCCACGCCGTGCTTGCCCGCGATTGTGTTGAGTTTCTCTATGAGTTCGACGCCTGACATGCGCTTGCCATTGAGCGCCGCGGGCAAGGCTTGCTCGAACGAGATTGAGACAACCTCGGGTTCATCTGGCGCGTGATGCGGATCGGTCGTCAGCATCCACGCATCTTCCGGTGGGGGCAGTTGCGGGTTCTCGATCGCACCACCTTCGTGCGAGATGTGCCAAAGGTTTCTATCGCGGGAATAGAGTTTCTCGGCGGTGCTCGTGACGGGCACACCCTGCTCTTTGCAGTAGTTGAGGAGATCGTGCCGGCTTCGGAATTGCCACTCGCGCCAGGGTGCGATGACTTCGAGATCTGGCGCGAGCGCCGAGAAGGCGGTCTCGAATCTAACCTGATCGTTGCCTTTGCCSGTSSMRCCGTGCGMMAYRCCGTCGGCTCCTACCTTGCGCGCTGCTGCGACCTGTCCTTTGGCGATGACCGGGCGGGCGACCGACGTGCCGAGGAGATAAGTGCCTTCATATATTGCGCCAGATTTAAGTGTTGGCCAGATGTAGTCTTCTACGAGCTCGGTGCGCAGATCATCGACGATGCACGCACTCGCCCCGCTATTCATGGCCTTTTCTTCGATCCCCTCGAGCTCTTTGGCACCCTGCCCGACATTGGCGGCGTACGCGATGACCTCGCAGCCTTTCTCGTTGATGAGCCAGGGAATGATGGCGGAGGTATCGAGGCCGCCGGAATACGCGAGTACAACTTTCTTTGCCATCAGACCTCCGGAGATTCGAGTGAACGCGTGAGCAGCGCAACCAGCAGTGCGTTCTGAGCATACAGCCTGTTTTCGGCTTGGGTGTACACGAGGCTGGATGGGTTATCGATAACATTTGCATCCACTTCAATGCCTCTGTGCGCCGGCATGCAGTGCATGAAGAACGATTCCTGATCCAAACCCTCGGACGCTATTTTCATAAGTCGCTGCGTTACCTTGTACGGTAAAAATATTTTATAYTTGRYRYTNATCKNGAATCTTGTCCCATCGATATCCATGTGTCGGCATAGACAACATTATGCCCCACCACTGCATCAAGATCCGATGTCACAATGAGTTCTGCGCCTGATATCGAGGCGAGGGCCATTGATTCTACAACAATATCATTAGCCGGTCCGTGCCCGGCAGGCGTGATGACGGTCAGGTGTATCCCCGTTGTCGCCGATGCCAGCATGAGCGAGTGGCACACGTTGTTGCCGTCGCCGATGTAGGCAAGGCGTGTTCCGCCGAGTGAACCAATGTGTTCTGAAATCGTCATGAGATCGGCTAGTGCCTGGCATGGATGCTCGCGGTTTGACAGGGCGTTGACGATCGGGATGCTCGCGTGCTCGGCAAGTTCGTTGAGTGTCTTGTGTGAATGCACCCTCGCGACGATAGCGTTGACCGATCGGCTGAGGTACTCAGCGAGGTCGTTGATGGGTTCGCGCTCGCCGATTGTGCATTCTTTGTGGTCAAGATAGATCGGGTTGCCGCCGAGTTTGTGGATTCCGGCCYCGAAACTCACGCGTGTGCGGAGGCTCGGTTTTTCAAAGAGCAACGCCACGGATTGACCGGCAAGAACCTGCGGGTATCGGCCGGATTCCTTCATGTGGATTGCAGATTGGATGAGTCCGAGATAGTCGTCTTTAGTCAGATCTGATGCGCCAAGGATGTGCCGACACGAGCTGGCAAGTTCTGCTTGAATCATGATGCACCTACTTTATTGTGCATGATCGCAGYTGATGTGGTTGGTTCACTTTTCAGGTATTCTGTTGCGCCGGAGATGGAAGTGATCTGCACCTGCCGCACACCTTGACTGCGTGCGATAGCGGCAGATCGGAGTTTGGCCGCCATGCCGCCGGTGACCGTGCCGCTGGCAATCATGTTCTCGATGTGCTCGGTCGCCACCTCATCGAGATGCTTGCCATGTGCGTCAGCAACGCCCTGAACATCAGACACATAGATGAGAGTTTGCGCTTCTAGCGAGACAGCGAGCGCAGCGGCTGCATCGTCGGCGTTGATGTTGAGCAAGCCGCCGGCGTTGTCGATGCCGATCGAGCTAATGACCGGGATGTAACCACTCGAAAGGAGTGTGCGGACAAGCTGTGCATCGCCGACGATCGGTTTTCCGACTCGGCTGTTGCTCACGTTTAGGGAATTGTCTTTATCGCATTCGAGCACGCCGTGCGAGCCGAGGCTTAATCCAACGGCATGAATACCCACGGCTCGGAGTGCGCCGATGATGTGCAGATTGACCTGGCCCGCCAGCACGCCCGCCACGATGTCTATTTGTGATTTGGGTGTAATTCGGATGCCGTCAATCCGATCGATGGGTTCGCCTAGTTTGGTGAGGAGTTCATCGACTTGCTTTCCTCCGCCGTGAACGATCACGACTGGGGCTTTTGTTATTTTCGCTGCGACTGCGTGCCAGAGCGATTGCGCTTGTGATGGGGTATCCATCGCTTTGCCGCTGATTTTGAGAACGGTGGGGTTCACGCCGAGCTCCCCGCTGTAAAGCCGAGCGTTTCTTCCGAGTCCATGTGGATATTGAGGGCTTGTATTGCTTGTCCAGATGCGCCTTTGAGCAGGTTGTCGATGGCGCTGACAAGGATCAGGTGCGCGCGCGAATCATCAACCGCAAAGCCGATGTCGATCATATTGGTGTGTTCAACATTGCCCACGCTTGGCCACTTGCCATCGGGGAGAAGCCGAACAAACGGTGAATCTGTGAAGCCCGTTTCGAGGGCATCGGTGATCTGCGATCGACCAACTCCCGGCGCAAGATCGGCGTGGATCGTTGAGAGGATGCCACGCTTGTATGGGGCGAGGTGTGGCGTGAAGATGACATCTGAACCGACATGCTCGATCATTTCTGGTTCGTGCCGATGTGTGAATACCGCGTACGGGCTCTGGCTTACTTCGCAGAAACTTGTCTGTGCGTTTGCTTTTTTGCCCGCGCCGCTGATGCCTGACACCGAATCCGTGACGATTGGTCTCGATGAGTCGAGCAGCCCCGCTGCAACGAGCGGCTGCATCGGCAGGATTACTGATGTTGCGTAGCACCCGGCGAGCGAGATGAGCTTTGCAGCGGGGAGGGATTCGCGGCAGAGTTCCGGGATCGTGTACAGAGCCGACTCTACGGAGTCTGGGTTTGCGTGCGCAAAGTTGTAGTACTTTGGATACAAATCGAGATCGCTCAGACGGAAGGCGCCGGAGAGATCGAAGACGGTGATACCGAGTTCGACGAGCTTGGGCGCAAGGGTCATGCTCAATTCGTGGGGCGTGGCGAGGAAGACATGCCGGACTCCGGTTGCAGCAATCGATTGAGCTGAAGTTTCCCGGATCATTGTATTCACACAGCCATGGAAACGGGGGACGAGCGAGCCGAACGGTTTGCCCGCGGTGTCGCTAGACCCAAAGAGTGCTTCGATGTGGAGCGAGGGATGGCGCAGGACAAGTTCGACGAGTTCTTGGCCCGTGTAGCCGCCGGCGCCGACGATTGCGATTGGGAGCGTCATTTCGCGGGCTCGTTTTCAGTGAGGCCCGCAAGTTCGCGCATGCGGTCGGCGACGGCGGCGATTGATTCATTTGGTTCGACTGCGAGGAAGATTGTGTCGTCGCCGGCGAGGCTTGCGATTACGCCAACCGGGAGATCGGTGTCGAACGCTGCTCCGACGGCCTGTGCAGCGCCGGGCCGGGTGCGGAGGACGACCATCGCGTGGGCCTGGCTAATCTGGAATACCTCACGCTGGAGGGCATCTTCGAGCCGAGACTCAAGCCCGGCACCGCCCATGTACGAGGAATCGAGGATGTAGCCCATCGCGCCTTTGACGATGCCAAGCTCTCGAAGATCTCTTGATAGTGTGGCTTGGGATGCCTTGATGCCGAACTCGGCGAGGCCGGCTTGTAGGCTCTCCTGGCTCTCAACTGGGCCTTTTTCGAGGATTTGGCGGATGGCTTCGTGTCGTCGGTGGTAGGACATGAATGAATATAGACGCAGTGCATAAATATGTCAAGCCCATTCTCATCCTACCACGCCCGGCACCAAACTCGTGGGTAGGCTGATCGGAACAACTGGCGACCGGAACTGGTTTGCACGCCCGATGGAGAGGGAGGATTGTATTGTGGGAGACAGCGTGGGCACACTCAGAGCGGGCGATCTTGCGGCGGAAGCTGTCCACTGGTGGGAGTTGGCTGGCCATGACTCGGCGGATCTGGCTCAGACATGGGCGCAGGCGCACCACGCGGTCAGGCTCGCGGGGCTTGTCGGCAAGTCATGGGCAAGCCCGCACGGCAATGGGCAGCACGCGGCGATGATGTGGTATTCGGGGCAGGGACTTTTGGATGGGCTTTTTGCGAGCGAGCCGGTGTCGGGTGATCGCCCGATGCGCGGTGTGATTCGGCTCTGGAATCTAAATTTGTTGCTGGTCGAAGAATCAGGTGCCGAAATTGACAAGATTGAACTGGTTGGAAAGACGCTCGACGATGCCAGAAGCTGGATGATTGATGCGGTCAAGCAGCACGCCGGCGAACCCAAACGGATGATCCCGGAAAATCAGCCCACCCCCGAGCATGGTGTCGCAGCCGGTGCCGAGTTTGGCGTCTTGTCTCAAATGGCGCACGCCGAGCTTTTGAGGTTGTACGGCAATACGGCTTCGGTGCTCGAACAGGTTTCATGGACCATCAAAGGGGCAAGCCCGGTTCGGATGTGGCCACACAGCTTTGAGCTGAGCATGCAGGTCAGGCTTTCTGCAGAGGATGAGATGCCACCCAAGCTCGTGGTCATGGGGCTGGCACCTCCCGGCAAGCTCTCCGCGGGCGGGTATTGGTATGTCGCGCCGTGGCGGTCAAATGTCAAAAGCGAAACCGATTCTTGGGATGAATTGCCCGTTGGCGGCTGGATCACCGGTAAGAATGAGCTTCCGGTCGCGGTGCTGCCAATCAGAGAAGTGGTTAAAAGTGAAGACCCGACGGTGCAGCACAACCGGGTTGCGCAGTTTTTCGCGGCTGCTTTCAATGTGTGCCGAGCTAACCTGACTGCTGGCTGACCATACGCCGCTGACTATTCGGGCTGGAGCGATGCGATCCACGCTCTGATGATTGCGATTTCTTCGTCTGCCAGCGGCGGACCATCCTGTGGCATCAAATCTTCATCGTTCTCGGGCAGTTCGATCATGTTGACGATCAGACTCTCGTCTGGATTGCCCGGCTCAACCACTTGTAAGGCATGTTCGAGATCATCAAGGCGAACCCGGCCTCTTGATTTATCCGGGTTGTGGCAACGGATGCACGAGTTCTCAAGGATCGGAAAGACATTGGTCTCGAAGGAAACCGATAGCAATGGTATCGGTGCAGCGGGTTCTTCGAGATCGACCGTTGGGCCGGACAGCAGCGGCGGATCGTTCTGTGGATCTGCCTCTGGTTTTGTGATCTCTTCGAGGACTTTCTGATCCAGTGGAGTTGGATCGCTTTCAGGCTCAGACTGTTTTTCAACATTCTTGCTGCGAAGAAGCGGCTTGATTACGAAGTCTTTGCCGTGGACAAGCCCCCCACCGATGTGGCCTGTGAAACCGACAAGCGGTGCGGCGATGAATACCAATGCGATGTAGATCCTGTTGGCGCGTGAACTGGATACCTTGTGCGCAACGGCGCCGACGATGTAGGCAACAAGGACGATTACCGCGGAAGAAACGCCGAGCCAGCGGTGGAGGTTGAGCGTTCCTTTGGTGTCGGCGTATTCGCCGCCGGCAAACACCCAGCCGGTGGCTGATGTTGCGATTGCTGAGAGGGCAGCGATCCCCACAAGCCAGAGTGCTGGGCTTATCGGTCTGCTCTCGCCCTCACGCGGGCGGCGCATAAACGACCAAACAATCATCATGGCTGCGACGGCGACAAGCGCGATCGGAAAGTGCAGCACCACGATGTGGAGTCTGCCAAAGACCTGTACCCAGGGTGAATCATATGGGATCTGCAAGCGTGTATCTCCGGTGAACTGGTTAGCAGTACGGTATCACCAAACACAAGAGATTGCCGACACGACAACCCGCCATTTGATTGGCGGGTTGTCGGTGGGTGTGGTTGTCATCGCCGAGAGGAGTCGGCATCACTGTGGTTCAGCAAGTATTAAAAACGGATACTGAAACCCGAATCGCAGCCTCGGCGTCTTGGTGTGTAGTGCCAGCGGAAATGCGGCTGGCGATGTCTGTTCCAGTTGTTTCGGCTCCTGTAGACAGGCTCTTGGTAGTCGCGTCCGATGCGGTAGGGCCTAAGCGTGAGCCGGCCGTAGGTGCATGTTTGCTCGATGCGGTAGTCGCAGCCTGTCAGCGAGATATTTGGCTGTCTCCCTCGGAATCTAACGGTCACGCAACCGTTGTGGATATACGCGCGGTAGCCGGCGCACCGGAGCGCCTCGCGGATCTGGTAGGCGATGGTGCGCCGGCCTTTGAGCACATAGCGGTTTCCATCGACGATGAGGGTACCGGCGCTGTGCTGGGCGGAGTATCCAGAGTCGCTCCAACCGGAGCTGCGGTGTTGCGCCGATGCGGTTCCGGCGGACGCCATGAGGGCCGCTCCGAGGGCGGCAATCAGGCACGATCGTTTCATTTTTTCATTCAAGAGAGCCATATCCAGTTCCTTTCTTGGCATCGCAATGTGCCAGCAATCGTCGCACTCGTTCGGGTAACGGCTGGGTACGGGTGCGATCTCAACGGGACTGGTTCCGCAGAATGACCTTGCCTCCTGACACCAGATTGGTGATTTTGTGGAATTTTGTTAGTAAATAGAAACTTTTTGCTCTGGAATCCGTCTGAGTTGTCAGAGGTTCGTATAGACAGCGGACTCATATCGGTTCACGCGTGCGTGGGCCGGGACAGACTTCAACGGAAAGGGACTCAACATGAACAGCGACAGATCCCAAAGCACCATCGTGACCACAGACGACCCGCGCAGGCTCAGCCCGATCGAGGCAGCCATCATGGACTGGTGCAACCTTGCACACGCAGCCCGGACGCGCGGCGATGACAACGCACTCTCAGAAATCGGCAGAGAACTCAATTTGCTGATCCGCAAATACGACGAGACCGACGGCGACGGCCACTCCAACCCTGCTTGGGCAAGGCCCAACCAGCGGGCGCTGACACTCTCGGCGCGTGGCAAGCTCGAAGAGGCGGTTGATGTTGAGATGGTCGCGGCAAAGTACGCCGACACCGATCGGCGCAAAGAAGTCAGCTATGGCAACATCGCGGACCGTCTGGTTCGACTCGGGCGCGCAGAAGAAGCCATCGAGTGGTTTCTCAAGGCATGGGATGCGGCACCGACGAGTGTGCCGGTGATGATGACCGGCGCCCGCGCGTTCTTTGACTCCGGGCGCAAACACGACGCCAACGATGTGTTCGCGGCTCTTGGAAATCTTGAAGAACTCCTCGAGCCCGGCACGGATCTGTATTCGTACCTGCGGTTCGATGACAGCTTGCTCGATATGGCGCCGCACCTGTGGGCGCTCGATGCGCTCTACCGCAAACTCGCATCGACGATGCACGACGCGGAGGGCGAGTGATGAAACACACAACCTTTGAGAGCGAGTTCTGGGAGCGGTTCGAGCAGAGCTGTAGACCAAGGATCGAGAGTGCGTGCCAGAACCATCTGCACCGGATGCGCAACACATGCGTTGATCTTGATGACATGGTTTCGTGGGCGAACTGCCGGGTGTGGAAGATGATCGAGGAGCGTCCAAACGAGCTTCTTGGTGATGATCTGACGCCCGAGGAATGTGCCGATCGGATCAGCAACGCATCGCAGATGCTGGCGCGCTGGGCGTATCTGGCGCTTGTTCGCAAGAGCACGAGACTCGCCGAGCGGGAACGCCCGTGCGACATGGAGCGGATCCTTTCGCTTGCCAGCACCAAGTCGAGCACGCCAAGGATCGAGAAATCGGAATCAACCAAGGCCGCGATCGAAACGCTGCGGAGCAGGCTCAATGCTGACCTCCGCGGCAAGCTCGCGGCGAGTTGGAAAGACCCCGCCGAGCGTGAACGCGTCGCAAACGCCCTGGGTGCCAACCGCGTCGAGGATGAAGAGCTTCGTAATTCGGTCGCGTCTGGTGAGCTTCAGGTCAACACGGTCGAGAAGATGCGTTCGCGCAGCCTGCACAGGAGCAGAGATATTATGAAAGCGTTACGRAAAAACCTTGCTGTCCTGCTTCTCGGGTTGAGTCTTTCGGTCGTGTCCGCATCAACTGCGTTTGCATCCAACGGCGGCGATGACGACGGCGGCGAGCAAACCGGTGGCCGGTGCGTCGTAGTTGARTAAGCAGTTCAGCGACCACAACATAGATCTCCTCTTATTGCCCCCAATAAGACATGCCCCCGGCCTCGTCCTTTCAGACTTGGCCGGGGGCATGCAGGTAAAGACACGGTCTCTACCCCTGCATAGGCAGCGGTTGTGGCAACTGGATTACGGGCAGCCGGCGTTGAAGTTTGCGATCCACGCCGAGAAGTCCGTCGGTGTCACATCGCCGCTCAGGTTCTGGTCCGCCAGCACGCTGCCCGCGTTGAACGCCGCGATCCACGCCGAGAAGTCGGACGGATCAACGATACCGTCGAGGTTGACATCCGCGATGCACCGCGTCACCAGCCGCACCTGTGTCGGCTCATAAAGGATGCGGGTGATGAGGTTGCCATCGACGAGCAGGTTCTCGGTGTTGAAGGTGCCGACAACGCTGCCAGCGGTGAGGATCGTGTAGTCGATGTTGAGCGTCTGCGTGAAAGCGTCGGCGAGGATAACATCGAGTGTGCCGGCGAGTGTTGCGGTGCCGGTGATSGCGAARCGGTCAGAAGTATTGCCAGGCCCGATCTCGATGGTCATCGAMCCGAAGCTCGCCATGAGGACATCACCCGAGGCGTTGAGTGTGCCGATGGCGTTGTTGCCGGGGGCGATGATGCCGCCGTTGATGAAGTCGGTGTCGATCGTGCCGCGGCCGGAGATCGTATGGCCCGGGCCGTTGGAGAAGACACCGGGTCCGTCGATCTGGCTGTTGTTGCCAGTACCGAATAGGTTAACCTCGCCCGTTCCGGTGCCGGTGTTGATGAAGCCGTCGGCGGGGAAGGCGATGAGGCCGTCGGCTGACGAGTTGGCGGGGTTGACGACCAGCAGGTCGTTGTTGACCATGCCGACACCCGAGATTGTAAGTGTCGACGCGAGACCGACCTCGCCGGGTGTGTTGCTTGTGACCTCGTGGAACGTAGCGGAAGAAGAATTTGGTACTTCATATTCGCCAGTGCCGGTGGATTCGATTCGCCCACCGCTCAGGGTGGCACCGCCGTTGAATCGGACCAAACCGTCATTCGCCTGAATCTCGCCAGCACCCGTCTGAAGAAGCGTGATCCCCGTCACCTCAAGGACCGAGCCGGTCTCGGAGGAGATCACGGCGGTGTTGGTCTTGTCGTTGGTCCGAAGTGCAAGAGCATTGCCTGAGAGCGCAACGCCGACATCAGCGCGGATGGTGCCGTTGTTGACCATCGCGGCGTTGATCTGACCGACACCACGGATCTCGTGGCTTGCACCATGAGTCACCGTGAAGGTCGGGTCGGTGTTGATCTGGGTGTTGTCGCTGCCGGTCCGCATCTGAATCTCACCGGTGCCGCCGAGCGTGGCTGAGCCGGTAAAGAGCAGGTTCGAGTTCGCTGACGAGCCGACTGGGTTCATCTGCATCACGCCGTTGTTGGTCAAGCCGTCGGCATCGACCTGAACAGTTGATGAAAGCCTGATCGTAGACGGCCCGTTGAGCGTCACGCCGCTGAGCAGCGAGGTCGAGCCCAGCTCGTTCTGCAAGAAACCCGCACCGATCGCAAGGTAGTCGCCGCCCTCGATGGTGGCGTTGACGAGCCGAATGGTGCCCTCGTCGGCGACGAGCATGCCGCCGCCTGACTGGTCGATCATGATGCCGTTGATATCGAGAACACTGCCGACCGCCGCAACCATGAGGTTGTTGTTGGTTTTGTCGTTGGTCTGGAGATCCAGCTCGTTGCCCGAGACCGAGACACTAAAGTCCGCACGGATCTCACCGTTGTTGGTCATCTCCGCGTTGATCTGGCCAACGCCGCGGATCAGGTGGGTCGAGACATGAGTGACCATCGTCTCGGCGGCGGTGTTGATCTGGCTGTTGTTGCCGCTCGTCCGCATCTGGACCTCTCCCGTGCCACCGAGTGTTGCGTCGGCCGTGAAGAGGAGGTTCGAATCGGACGACGAGGCCGAGTTGTTGAGCTGCATGACGTCGTTGTTGACCACGCCGTCGCCGTCGA
>NVSP01000046.1 GCA_002732755.1 Phycisphaera sp. | reverse complement strand
GACGCGGTCGGTCCGGCCTTCCATCTTGCCCTTGAGCGTTTTACGAAGTTGGTTCTCGGCGGCATCAATATCGCCATCGGTTTCGGTCAGGGCTTTTTTGCAAGCCATCATCGGCAGGCCTGTGCGGTTTCGCAGGGCCATCACATCTTTGGCACTGATTTTCGCCATGTGAATGCTCCGGGTCATAGAGCGCCGTCGCTATTTTGGAGGCGCTTCTGGGTGCTTGGGATCGGGGCCAAAAGCCCCGGCTTTACATCAACAGTTTGGATCTCAATAGAGATCGTTTGATTATTCGGTTGGGGCTGCGACCGCGTCGGGAGCGGTTCGCGGTGCTTCGTCTGTGGTAGAAGCCGAGGCCTCACCACGGACACTGCGCCGGCTGCCGGGCTTCTTCTGACGCGGGGCATCTTTGTTTGCGTCGCTGTCGGCGCCTCCCGATGCGTCGGTCCGCTGGGTCTTGCCCTCGGCGATTGCCTTGCAGAGTTCGCGGACGATGACATCGATCGAACGCATCGAGTCGTCGTTGCCGGGGATCGGGATGTCGGCGTACACAGGATCCGCATCGGTATCGATCAGGCAGACGGTCGGGATGCCCAGCTTGCGGGCTTCTTTGATCGCCGTCATTTCGAGTGAGACATCGATGACAACAAGAGCGCCTGGGAGCTTATCCATGCCGCGGATGCCGTGGAGGTTGCGGGTGATCTTGCGCATTTCTCGGCGGAGTTGGCTCTCCATCTTCTTGGAGTAGCTCTGGAAGTTGTCTTCCTGCGCGATGGCTTCGAGTTCTTCGAGCCTCTTGAGGCGTGCGCGGATGGTGCGGAAGTTGGTGAGCGTGCCGCCGAGCCAGCGTTCGGTGACATAGTGCATGCCCGCGTCTGGGACATACTGCTCAAGGATGCTGCGTGCCTGGCGTTTGGTGCCAACGAAGCAGATATCTTTGCCGCCTGCGACGGTTTTGTTGATGAACTTCTTGGCGAGCAGGAGACCCTTGACGGTTTCCTTGATGTCGATGATGTGGATGCCGTTGCGTTTGCCGTAGATGTACGGCCCCATCTTGGGGTTCCACCCGCTGGCGCGCTGGCCAAAGTGGATGCCCGCTTCGATGAGTTCTTGAACGAGTGGGGTACCAGATGATTCTGCCATGTGAGGACTCCTAAATCCCAGCGACACCGGCGACACCATGCCGATTGGAGAGTTCTCCGTGGCGTCACGYAAGGGCGCTTGCGGCGCGGACCCGGTTGGCCCGCATATTTACGATGTAACAAATCGTGTTTCACACCCCGCATTGGGGAGAAACCCGACGCCCGCCACCGACCAGGCGGACAGAGTGAGTCTAGGCCGCTTGTGGGGGCSGGRCACCCAYAWTATRTCGMGATTTCAGGTCCAAGGTTGGTTCTCGGCAGGGATCGGTGGGGAGGGGCGGTGAGGTTGGGTTCTTGCCCATACCTCGTCGCGGATTTTGGCCCATCGAACTTAGCTGAAACTTCGCTGCTTGCGGTCATGGAAGCCCCCGTTCTGCCCGATTGGAGGGATTCGAGRGCRCCCGAACAATCAGAGATACRAGCCACCATGATTGAATCACACGTCGAACAAATCGCCAAATCCGCTGCGCTGCTGGATCCTATGGATCTGCCAGCACTGATCTCGCTCGGGGAACTCTTCGATGAGTTGAGCGAGATGATCGACATGTCGGAGATGGARGYGCTCTTTGATCGGGCGAAGGAATCCGCCGGACTCCTTGAGAGCATCGTGATGCACGAGATCGAAGACCTCGATGCAGCATTTGCCGAGGTCAATAAGACCATCGAGTACGCACAAGACATTGTCAACACGGTGCAAGAAGGCGGCTCGGTCGCGGATATCCCGGTGCCCGGTTCCGTTGATGACCGGTATCAGGAAATCGACCAAGAGTTGCTCTCGGCTTGGATTTCTGGATGCGCAGACATCCTCGATGAACTCGAGTCTCTCACCATCGGTTTAGAGAGTGAGTTCAACAGCGAATCGCTCGATGAGGTTCGCCGGGGCATGCACACCCTCAAGGGTGAATGTGGTGTGCTTTCGCTGTCAACCGCACAAAAAATCTTCCACGAAGCAGAAACCCTTATTGACGAAGCGACAAAGAACGAGCATGACTTTCCGGCGAACGAAATCCTTGCGGTGATCGATTGGCTCAAGGGCTATATCTTGTTGCTGGAATCAGATCCGAACTCGCCCGCACCTCAATATGAGGGCCTTCTGGGCACGCTGACGACTGCTATCGCGGAGACTACCCAGAACACCCAAGCGGGTGATGGTGACGATGGGCCTGGCGAGCATGTGCAGCCCGAACCCGCCGATGCAATTGAAACAACAGACGCCACAGCAGATGCAGCGTGCGATCCGGATGCTGTTGTTACATTCCCTGCTAACATCGAACGAGACGAAACCCTCGTCGAGTTCATGGGTGAGGCACGGGRACACATCGCCGGCGCCGAGGCTGCGCTGCTCTCACTCGAAAACGACTTCACAGACAACGAGCTGATCAACACGGTGTTCAGATCGTTCCACACCATCAAGGGCGTGGCTGGGTTTATGAACCTGACCCCGATCGTCGAAGCGGCGCACAACGCCGAGTTCTTGCTCGATGAAGCACGCAAAGAAACGATCACGCTGAACTCAAGCTATCTCGATCTGATTCTCGATTCATGCGACATGATGTCCAAGCTGCTCGGCGTGCTTGATGGCGAACCCGCCCCATTGCAAAGCAGCTTTGATCAACATGTCCAACAACTGCAACTCGCATCCAAAGGCGAGGCGTTCACCACAAGTGGCGCGAAAAAAGACCAGACCCCGACATCATCGGTATCAACAAATATCAACGCCCCAGATGCAAAGAAATCCGCAATTTCAGCGCCAAAGACGGTTATAAAGAAGAAGGCTGGCGAAGTCAATGTCAAAGTAAACTCCGGCCGTCTTGATAATCTCGTGACGATGGTTGGGGAATTGGTAATCGCCCAGCAGATGGTGATACAGGACCCCAGTGTTGAGACAATCGACGATCAGCGGTTCCAGCGCAACCTAAGCCAAGCTGGCAAGATTATCCGTGACTTGCAAGAGGTAGCGATGTCGCTGCGGATGGTCACACTCAAAGGCCTGTTCCRGAAGATNGCAAGGCTCGTGCGTGATGTGTCCGCAAAGGCAGACAAGCAAGTGACTTTCGTCATGGAAGGTGAGGACACGGAACTTGACCGCACGGTTGTTGAGGAGATCGGTGACCCGCTGGTTCACATGATCCGAAACTCGTGCGACCACGGCATCGAAAGCCCCCAGGACCGAGCCAAAGCCGGCAAACCAGAATCTGGTACCCTCACGCTCCGCGCGTACCACCAAGGCGGCTCGATCATGATCGAGATCGAAGACGACGGCAAGGGCCTCGACCGAGACAAGATACTTTCAAAGGCCATCGAAAAAGGTATCTATTCCCCAGATCGCGAGCTGTCCGATATCCCAGACAGTGAAGTATTCAATCTCATCATGCTCCCCGGTTTCTCAACCGCCGACAAGGYCACCGATATTTCCGGGCGGGGCGTCGGGATGGATGTTGTTCGTCGAAATATCGAATCACTGCGAGGTAAACTCGAAATTCAATCGGTTGCTGGTAAGGGAACAGTGTTCCGCATGTCCCTGCCGCTGACAATGGCGATCATCGACGGGATGATTGTTCGCGTTGGCACCCAACGCTATGTGATCCCGACGCTGTCGATCGAGCAAAGCTTTAGGCCATCAGCAGATGAGATCCATACCGTAGCGGGCAAAGGCGAGATGGTGCTTGTGCGCGACTCGCTGCTGCCGATCTTCAGGCTCAATAAAATCTTTAATCTGAACGAAGGCACTGACAATATTGAAGAAGGACTCCTGCTTGTCTTGGAGTCCAACGACACAAGGTGCTGCTTGTTGGTCGACGAGATCATCGGTCAGCAACAGGTTGTAATCAAGCGTCTCGGGCAGGGCCTTTCAGCTCTGCGCGGGGCATCCGGCGGCGCCATTCTTGGAGATGGGCGTGTCGCACTGATAATCGATGTTTCAGGGCTGCTGACAGAAGCAACCCAGTCAGAATCTTAGTGAGCGAGGCAAAAGCATGACACACAAAACATTCAACGCAAACACACAGCCAGCAGACGGTGGCGATGAAAACCAAAATAAATTCCTCTCGTTCAAYCTTGGATCTGAGGAGTACGGCGTAGAGATCCTGCGCGTCCGTGAGATCATCGGGGTCCTCGACATTACCCCGCTCCCCCAGACAGAGAGCTATGTCAAGGGCGTCGTCAACCTCCGCGGAAAGATTATCCCGGTGATCGAACTCCGCAACAAGTTTGGCATGGACAGCATCGAGTATGACGATGAAACCTGCATCATTGTTGTCGAAGTAAACGACTCGGACAGCGAAGAACAATACGAAGTAGGCGTCATCGTTGACTGCGTACATGAGGTCAAGAACATCGCTAAGTCTCAGATAGAGCCAGCTCCAAAGTTTGGGTGCTCACTGAACTCAGACTACATTCTTGGGATGGGTAAGGTCACCGATGGCGATGTCCAACGCGTTCTGATTCTTCTTGATATCGACAAGGTGCTCCCGGTAAACGCGAATCAATCTCAGAGTACAGACACAGGGATTGATGAGATCCGTAACGCTGCATAATTGACTGGGGATGAGTGCGTGCTGACACTGAATAGAAATCAATTTGGACGAATCGCATCCATTGCATACGAGAAGTGGGGCCTGAGTCTCAATGACCGCAAGGTCGAACTTGTCTCGACCCGGCTCAACAGGTTTCTTGCTGGCTCTTCGTTTGCGAGTGTCGATGACTATCTTGCGCACGTCGAGAACGGTGCTWCRMCAGCCGAGATGCTSGAGYTRYTCGMKCKCYTGYYWRSMRWMGTRRCGMRSKWWWTCCRCGNMKYSGCNRCACTTCGRYKATSYTGNKCGSGMRKKCTMYWSMCSGCTYSCKYSRSRCACMRYGMCAWGANNTCCGGCANNMGMRMWTCCRGNNCTGGTCGGCGGCGTGCTCGACCGGACCCGAGCCGTATTCGATGGCGATACAAGCCCTGGAACTCTTGCCAGATATCAAGAAATGGGATTTCAAAATTCTTGGTACGGATYTGGCCAACTCAGCGGTTGCAAAGGCGAGGCAAGGCGTCTACCCGGTGGACATGCTTGAGAGCATGCCTAAGAACCTGCTGAGAAAATACTTCGTGCCCTGTGACCACGAAGGAAGCCCGGCGTATCAGGTGTGTGAAAAAGTCCGTGAACTCGTCACAATCCGCCAGCTCAATCTTATGGACCAATGGCCGTTCCGTGGTAAATTTGATGTGATATTTTGCCGGAATGTTATGATCTACTTTGACAAGCCGACAAAGGATGTGTTAATCGAACGGATGGCCAAAGCCCTGATTCCTACGGGTATTCTGGCTGTTGGAAGCGCAGAGTCTGCAAATAGGCCTGAGTATGGACTGCGAACGGTGCAGCCATCGGTATATGTAAAGTAAGGGTTGAGAATGACCGGACCATCATCTATCGCGATGAAACCCAGTGGCGCAAAGTCACTCGTTGTCGGTGTCGCCGACATGCTCGTTGTCAAAGATCCAGGCGCTGTGATCGTGACCCATGCGCTGGGGTCATGTATCGGTGTCACGATCTACGACCCGACAACACATGTTGGCGGCATGCTGCACTTTATGCTGCCGGATTCCAAGATTAACACCGACAAAGCAGACGGAAACCCCGCGATGTTTGCGGACACCGGCGTGCCGATGCTGTTCAAGATGGCATACGAACTCGGTGCCACGAAAGAGAACCTGATTGTCTGTGCCGCGGGCGGTGCCGAAGTGCTCGCTGATGGGGGACATTTCAAAATAGGTTCACGAAATCGCACAATATTGCGTAAGATATTCTGGAAAAATAACGTGCTCCTGTCTGCAGATGACACCGGCGGCAACAACAGCCGAACCCTGTCATTGTTTCTTTCTGACGGGTCTATCACTGTCAAGAGCAAAGGGAAGGTGACCTCGCTATGGTCGATCTAACATCATTCGTTGCAGATATTGATTCGTTGCCGATGCTGCCCGGCTCGTCTGCGCAGCTTGTTGCGATGCTCAATGATCGGGACCTCGACATGAGCGAGATAGCCGAGATTGTCCGCGTTGACGATGCGCTCAGCATGGTTGTGATGCGCTACGCAAACTCGGCTGCGTATGGATCGTCGAGTCGCGAGTTTGATCTCCGCGAGAGCATTGTTAGGCTTGGCAGCGGTTCGCTTCTCAAGCTTGTGCTCGAGCAGCAGGTCAGCCAGGTATTCTCCGGTGGCTGCCAGGCGTTTGAGCTCGACAGAAAATCCATCTGGCGTGGGTCGATTGGTGGCGCGGTTGCAGCTGAAAATCTTGCAGCACAACACTGCCCCGAATCGAAAGACCTTTGCTTTGTTACAGGTCTGGTCCGAGATGTTGGCAAGCTTGTCCTGGACCAAAAATACGGTTCGGACTACGCTTTGTCTGTTTCAGAAAAGCTTTCACTCACAACGACATTTGTCGAGGCTGAGCGTTTGGCGTTTGGGACCGACCACGCGGAAGTGGGGGCGGCTTTGTGTCGTCACTGGGGTTTGCCCGATCGTATCGCACACGCTGTCCAGCATCACCATGCCCCGATAGCCGAGGGCCAAGGGCATGACCAGCTCACCGATATCGTTCACGCCGCGGACATTATCGCGTTGTGGTCCGGGATCGGCATTGGTTCCGATGGGCTTCAGTACGAGCTTGCAAAGCATGTCAAGCTTTCGCTGAAACTCTCGCGAAGAACAGCAGAAAAAGAGATCGCATCGATGTGGAGCACAGTAGGAAAGATTGAAGAGGCGCTCGGTATGAACAGCGCCGATCACGAAAGGAACGCGGCATGAGTTGCAATCTATTGATCGTTGATGATTCGCCCATCTTGCGAGCAGCCATTAAAAAAGTAGTGAAGCTCGCTGGACTCGATGAAGACCGAATCTTTGAGGCGGGCAACGGCAAAGAAGCGCTCGAGCTTATGTCAACTGTTTGGATCGACCTCGTCCTTCTTGACCTGAATATGCCGGTCATGAACGGCGAAGAGTTTGCTATCGAATTGCGCAAGCAAGACGATATCAAAGACGCAGCGGTGGTTGTAGTCAGCACCGAGAGCAATGTCGATCGGCTGAACCGGATGCGGGAACTTGGCGCTATCGAGGTCCTCCGCAAGCCGTTCGAGCCGGAAGATCTTCGCAAGATTATTGTTACAAACTTAGGGGTCAAACTGTGAATGACATCAACCCAGAAAGCCTCGCCAACATGGCGATCGAGGCGCTTGAGCGTACCGCGTTCGTGGTTGCAGAACTTGCCGACGAAGACTTTGTTGATGAGCTACCAAACTGCGAATGGTACACGCGTATTGAATACACCGGGCCGCAGTCCGGCGCGGTGTATCTAGCAGGAAGCACGGGTTTTCTGCTTGAATTAGCCGCGAGCCTGCTCGGCGTTGATGCCGATTCGGTTCAGGCCGAAAGCGAAGGCCTTGATGCACTGCACGAGATGACAAACATCGTTGGTGGCTCGGTCGTGACCACGCTCGGCGGCGACCACTGTCAGCTCTCACTCGGCCTGCCAAGCCGTGTCGATGCGTCAGATATAGGTGATTCCGCTGGTACACAGCGCTGCATACTCGATGCAGAGGGTGARCGKCTTGAAGTRRTCTGGGCACCSGYWRMKCAGAGTGAATCAAAGGCGGCCTAATCGCCTCTGAATGTAACGAGGCGGACAAGGAAAGTTCTCATGGCAGATGTACGCGTACTTATCGTTGACGATTCGTCGATCGTTCGGCAAGCGCTCAAGCGCGGCCTCAATGCCCAGCCCGGCATCGAGGTCGTCGGTGTCGCGCCAGATCCATACATAGCGCGCGACAAGATCATGGCGCTTGAGCCAGATGTGATTACGCTGGATATCGAGATGCCCCGGATGGATGGGCTGACATTTCTTCGCAAGCTCATGAAGTTCCACCCCGTGCGCACGATCATCGTGAGCTCGCTAACACAGAAGGGGTGTGACACCGCTTTGGAATGTCTGAGSGCTGGCGCGTTCGGCGTTGTCGGAAAGCCCGCCGAGTCGTACACCGTCGGCGACATGGCAAGCGAACTCGGCCGGCTTATCCGTGACATAGCAAAGCTCCCGATCGTTGCAAAGGCCGACCTCGACACAACGGTTCCTACCAGGATTGCATCACCATCGCTTGCTTCAATCGAAACAACGCACAAAATCATCGCGATGGGGAGTTCTACAGGGGGTACCGAGGCGCTCAAGAATGTGCTCACGGCTCTTCCTAAGCAAGTGCCCGGGATCATCATGACCCAGCACATGCCCGAAGGATTTACGGCCTCATTCGCAAACAGGTTGAACGAACTCTGCGAGATCGAAGTTCTCGAAGCAAAAGATGGCGATTCGGTTCTGCCGGGCCGGGCGCTCTTGGCGCCGGGAAACAAGCACATGCGGCTCGCTCGCGACGGCGCTCGATACATCGTGCGAGTCACCGATGGGCCCAGAGTCTGTAGGCACAGGCCCTCGGTCGAGGTGCTATTTGAGTCGGCAGCCAAGAACGCGGGCCGAAATGCGATGGGCATCATCATGACGGGCATGGGCGCCGACGGTGCCGACGGGTTGAAAACGATGCTCGATGCGGGTGCGTTTACCGTGGCTCAGGACGAGGCCTCGTGCGTTGTGTTCGGTATGCCGCGTGAGGCCATCGCTCGCGGTGGGGCAGCAAAGGTCTGCTCCCTGAGCGAGATTCCAAACCAGATCATGCAGTTCGCAGCAGGCAACGCCAAGGCCGCCGCAGCGTAGCTTGCCGTCAGCGGCTTCTTCCGCGTTCTACGCTATAGCTGGCGAGAATGTTGAACTGGAACCTGCTGTGCTGATGACCGCTCGAAATATCTCTAAAACCTATGTCCTGCGGACACTGTTCCGTGGTTTGTCTCTCGTCATCGAGCCGGRCGAAAGGATCGGCGTGATCGGTCCAAATGGTGCCGGCAAAAGCACGCTGCTCAAGATATTGGCAGGGATCGAAACAGCAGACGAAGGATTGATCGTGAGCAACCCCGGCCTACGCGCGGTGTATGTGCCGCAGGACGATCAATTCACCAAGGGCTGTACCTCTCGCCAGATCGTGACTGAGGCTGCGGCGTCCGCAAGTGTGGTCCACGATGAACACGAGGCCGAGATCATCGCAGAAATTCAGCTGAGCAAAGCGGGCTTTGATTCAACCAATCTCGACGCGGATGCGCACAGCCTTTCCGGCGGCTGGCGAAAGCGACTCTCGATCGCAAGGGCTCTCGCATCCGGCGGCGGCGACCCCGAGCTGATCCTGCTCGATGAACCAACGAACCATCTCGATCTGCAAGGCATCCGCTGGCTAGAAACTATTGTGCAGCGCTCGGCGGGAAATGGCTCAGGCAGCTCGGCACTCTTCGTCACGCACGATCGCGCATTCTTGGAATCAATCGCGACACGGATTATCGAAATCAGCGAGGCCTACCCCGGCGGCATGCTCAGCGTTCGCGGGAACTACACCGAGTTTCTCCGTAGAAAAAAGGAATACCTCGACGAAATCTCAAAGGCCGAGCAGGTTCTTTCTAATCAGGTTCGCAAGGATCTTGAATGGTTGTCGCGGGGGCCGCAAGGCAGGCAAACAAAGGCCAAGGGTAGGATCGACGCGAGTTACGGCAGGATCCGAGATCTCGATGAAGTCCGCGCACGAAACATCGCAGCAGGAAGAAAGGGCGCGGGGCTTGACTTCAACGCATCGGGGCGAAGGACAAAGAAACTCCTCGTTGCCAAAGGGATCTCCAAATCCTTCGGCGACAACAATCTGTTCAAAGATCTCGACCTCACGCTTAGCCCTGGTTCTTGCGTTGGGCTGCTCGGCCCAAACGGCAGCGGCAAGACCACGCTGATCCGCGTGCTCACCGGGAAACTCGACGCGGACGAAGGCACGATCAAACTCGCAGACCCTGCACCAGAAATGGTGCTGTTTAGCCAGTATCGTGAAATGTTCGATCCGAACACGACGCTCAGAAACGCCCTGTCCCCGGGTGCGGAGCAAGTCTCATTCCGCGGTAAAACCATTCACATCACCGGGTGGGCCAAACGATTTCTTTTCAAAGAAGAACAGCTCGACCAACCCGTCAAATCACTCAGCGGCGGTGAGCTTGCCCGGATTCATATCGCGAGCATCATGCTCCAGCCCGCCGATGTGCTCGTGCTCGATGAGCCGACGAACGATCTGGACATCCCAACTCTAGAAATCCTCGAAGAGGCGCTAGAAGACTTCCCCGGGGCGCTCATTCTCGTCACGCRCGACCGCGCCATGCTCGACCGTTTGGCGACAACCTATGTTGCGCTCGACGGGAACGGCGAGTGTGGCGTGTACGCGAGCTTGATGCAGGCCTTGTCGGCGACTGCTGTCGAGAAACCAAAGCCAGAGAAGAACGCAAGCGACTATGGGCTTAAACCTACAACCAGCCGGGGCGGCCTGACTTACCACGAGAAGCGCGAATACGCCGATATCGAAGGCGATATAGCAGAGGCCGAGCAACTCGTCGAACACGCACAGACACACCTAGCCAACCCGAAAGTGTCGGCAGACCACAAGAAGATGACCGATGCCTGTATGCAGCTTGATAATGCACAAAAACAAGTCGAGATGCTCTACTCCCGGTGGGAGGAGCTAGAGGCCAAGGCATAGTTCCCATGTGATACACTCGAGCGTCCCAAGCGATGAAGAACACACGATCCAAAACGCGCAAGCAGAAGACCAACGATGTCTCGCTCACCGTGCTGGATGAACAAGCTCTCGTAAAGCGAGCAAAGCCGCATTCAAGAATGGGTAAACGAAGGGCCGTGGTGCTCATCGTCGTCCATCTGTTGATTATCGCACACATCCTTTTATGGGTGCGCACCGGGTCAACAGTCTCGCCGGTCGAACCGAGCGAGGCGATGCTGACCCTTGAGACCGGAGTGGTCAACGCGGGGTTCATCTTCTTTGTGCTCGCGATCGGTGCAACGATTGTGTTCGGCAGGTTTTTCTGCGGCTGGGGGTGCCATGTAGTAGCGCTCCAAGACCTCTGCACATGGATGATGAACAAGTGTGGGGTTCGCCCAAAGCCGTTCCGCTCCCGGCTTCTCGTATGGGCACCGCTTGCGTTTGGTTTCTATATGTTCATGTGGCCAACGCTCAAACGCCTTGCGATCTTTCCACTGTTGCAAACCGTCGGTATCGATCCACCGCTATGGCTTGGCGCTGTTGCAGAATTCCAYGGGTTTAGTTCAGGGATAATAGTTGAGGACTTCTGGGCGACGTTCCCACCGTGGTATGTCGCGGTGCCATTCTTAGGCGTTGTCGGCTTTGCTTCTGTGTACTTCTTGGGTTCAAAAGGTTTCTGYACCTACGGCTGCCCTTACGGTGGCATCTTCGGCGTAGCAGACCGCTTCAGCCYAGGAAGGATTGTSGTCAACGATGATTGCCACCAGTGTGGCCACTGCACAGCGGTCTGTACTTCWAATGTGCGTGTGAACGAGGAAGTCCGCGACTTCGGCATGGTYGTTAATCCGGGGTGCATGAAGTGCCTCGATTGCGTGAGCGCATGCCCCAATGATGCCCTCAGCTTTTCATTTGCCAAACCTTCAAATTTCAAACAACCGGTCGATGACAGTGCGCGGCGGAGGCAAGCAAAGAATGCAAAAAACCCGAAACGGTACGACCTGAATTGGCCCGAAGAGATTGTGCTGACAGTCGTGTTTATTGCGATGTTCTTTGCAGTGAGGGGGATGCTGAATCTCGTCCCGATGCTGATGGCAGCAGGGATGGCGGGTATCGGAACATTCGCTGCGTGGAAACTCTGGGCGCTTATTGCTAAACCAAACGTGCGTATCCAGAGTCTTGTTCTCAAAGCCAAAGGCAAAATCAAGATGTTGGGCTTCTTGTCGGGGGCCATCACTTTGGGGATTGTATTATCCAGTGTTTGGAGCGGCTTTGTCAATCATGCGAGGTGGTTGGCGAAAAACGCACATGATCAAATCGATGTTCCCATCGCGATGGTGATTCGCCCGGAGTATGTGCCCACAGCACGAACGCGAGAATTGGCCGACGCCGGGAGCCGGGCTTTCGGAAGATCGGCTCCCTTCTTCAGTGGTGGGCTAGGCTGGGCTCTCAACGCCGAGCACAAGAGAAAATACGCGTATTTCTTGCTGATAGGCGGCGATGCGGCCAATGCAGAATTACTCTTGCATGACATTGTTGATGAAGGTACTCCAACGGCTCAGCTTGTTCAACAACTGGCAGTGTTGATGAGAAGTAGGGGGGCTTCACCAAGCCATGTGTTGGATGTCCTGATGCAAGCGAGCGAGAGCCACGAAGCGATGGCTGAGCTGGCACCAACAATCGCCATCCAGATCACGATGATTAATGAGGGCCAATTCCAAGCCGCGTTCGAGTTCTGGGATAGTCAAATAGAAAGCAATGCCCAAGATCCGGTTACGCGGTATCAAGCCGCGGAGTTTGCGATCGCAGCTGCGCAACCAGAGTTGGCTAGACAGTATCTTGACAGCGCAGCTGAGTTGCAGAATGATGATGCCCGTTCGTTGACTATCAAATCCCGCGTGCTTGCCAAACTCGGCGACCGGGATGCTGCGATTGATACAMKMKSSGWMGMSSMGGATCTCGCCGGCGACAACCCGTTCGAGTTGGCGACCATTGTATCGATGCTGACCGCGCTGGACCGCTACGAACAAGCCGAAGAAGTCGCCAAGAGCGCGTTGACGGCATTCCCGGCATCGCTCAGCCTTCTCCAGGCCGACGTTGCATTGGCGATTATGCAACGGGATATTGTGCGTGCAAAAACACGGAGTCGAGCTCTCGTTTCGGTTGCCGAGAGCGACCCTTGGCAGCTTCTTTCGGTCGGTGAGTCGATCGTTCGCAACGGCCTGCGTGCCCGAAATCGCGAGCTTGCTCAAATAGGAATCGAATCGATTCGTGAAGCTCTGGTACTCAAACCCGGCTCTTCTCTGATTCTGCACGATCTCGGTCAGGCACTAATGGCGACGGGAAATGGCGAAGATGGGCTGGYGATGCTTGAACAGGCTGCTGCTCTTGAGGACTCAAATCAGGCGCTCGCGAACGCTGTTGCGGTGGCCCGTGTGCGTCTTGGGATAGACACCCGCGGCAGCCCGTARCCTAACAAAACCATACCGAYTTGATCGCAGGCTATCAATTCGAGGCCGATACATAGCAGAATAGATGAAAAACCCAATTCAGATCCCGCGTATGGTGGCACATTCGCTACACTGGATCCTCTTAGGAGCAGAGTTTCGTGGCGCATGTGCCGAATGGAGGCATGGGGGAATGCGTGTACCAATTTTAGCAAGAGGAATATAGGGCTATGAATATGAAAATCCGC
This sequence comes from Phycisphaera sp., assembly GCA_002732755.1. GTDB lineage: Bacteria > Planctomycetota > Phycisphaerae > Phycisphaerales > UBA1924. The sequence goes on along the minus strand of NVSP01000046.1, from coordinate 1,352 downwards.
ACATCGCTCGTTGGCTTGGCCGTAGCAGCACTCGCTGGTGCCGCTGTTGGGCAGGGAGCAGATGTTATCGCCGGTGAGATTACGGGTCCGCAATTTTGGGGTGGTCTAGGCGGTGTCTCATCGTACTCCATCGGCACAATCTCGTGCAACATCGGCGATGTTCCGCTGCTCTGGGACGATGAACTTAGCGACGGCACACCCGCAAACCTGCACCCGCTCATGTCGCAGAATATGTTCCGAATGCACAACGGCAGGTTCGAGCAAATCGGACAGAGCTGGCTCAAGCACGCGTTCTTTGCCATCCAAGGCAGCTTCCTTTGCAGCCCCGTTTGTGATCCTTACCCAAACGGCAATGCCCTCGGTCCGGGTTGTAACGACCCGTACAGTGCCGGGCTTAACGGTTCGCAAGGCGGTCTTGGCCCAAAGTTTGAGGTCAACCCATCCAACGGCGTCTACCCGTGGCCATATACAGGCGATGGGCAAMCCGGTAATGTGCTCTACAAACGAATCCAGGTCGCTAACTCCGATCTCGACCCGGCCCAAAACTCGGGCGCTCTGTACTTCGGTGAAGGTCACTATGTGACACCTGACGATGCACAGGCCGGCAACGATGACAACAACGCCTCGTATCGCCGAATCAATATCGGCAGCTTCTCCAGCGGTGGTTACAACGCCAGCTTTACCAGCTCGACCATGCGTGGCTCGCCCGGTATCCAGGCATGGCAAGATCACGACCCGAGCGTCACACTCAACTCGCTCGATGTACCTAGCGACGGCCGATTCTGGGTCGGCTACAAGGTGACCGACAACGGCAACGGTACTTGGAGCTACGAGTACGCCATCTACAACCTCAACTCCGACCGCTCCGGCGGCAGCTTCAGCGTCACCGTTGGCGATGGCGTGACCGTSACCAACATCGGCTTCCACGATGTGGACTACCACTCCGGCGAGCCATTCAACAACACCGATTGGATAGGGACACACACCGAAGCCGGTGCCGTTACATGGAACTCGCCCGCGACACATGCGGTCGATCCCAACACCAACGCGCTCCGCTGGGGCACGCTCTACAACTTCCGCTTTGATGCCGACTCGGCCCCGGAGAATGTTGATGCAGTGCTTGGCATGTTCAAGCAGGGCGCAGTCAACGCGTTCAATGTGCCCGGTGCCGGTCCAATGGCCCTGACAACATGCTTGGCCGATGTCAACGGCGACGGCATGGTCACCCCAACCGACTTCACCGCGTGGGTCAATGCCTTCAACAACAACCTCCCAGAATGCGATCAGAACGGCGACGGTGCGTGCACCCCAACCGACTTCACCGCGTGGGTTGCAAACTTCAACGCCGGCTG
>NVSP01000045.1 GCA_002732755.1 Phycisphaera sp. | reverse complement strand
TTTGGGTATCGAGTCAGCATGAGCGTGCGTTCGTGCTCGGCCCATTCGTCCCAGCCGAGCGTTTCGAGGAGCTCGATCCGCTGCTCGTAGAGATCCTTATCGGATTCATCGTCCAAGCTTTCTGAGAGCATTGCCAAGGCATTGCCGTGGCGGTTGTAGAGCATTTCACGCTGCAATCGCAGGTCAAACCCGTCGTCGCCTTCGATGCTGGACCATACTTCAAGCTCGGCGATCGCGTCCTCGAAGGTTTCGATTGATGCCTCGTCGTCGGCGGCTGCCCCGTCGCCACGGGTCGTTGCTATGAGCGATAGGGCGTCGATCAACGCGGACTCCATCTCGTCCATCTCGTCGGCGAGATCCTCGTCGTAGTCGTCGGCGTCCTCGTTGTGGTTGATGCCGATGTACGGGGCAAGGGCATCGGTATCAACGCCTGCGACCACGCGCTCGGCGGCTTCGATCGTCGCGTTCGCGTCATCACCCTCAGCGGCGCGCTCCATTTGTTTCAGGAGCACGGGCATGTGGTTCGGGTGCTCGGCGAGGATGTCCGATGCGATCGAGTCAAACGCATCGGCATCGTCTTCGCCCATGAGGTCAGCGAGCTTTGCAACCTTGAGATCACGGATCTCATCGCTCAGTTCATCAAGCGTGCTGGGCTTGTTGTCTGCGACATCTTCATCGTCGCTTTCTGTTGCTTCGATTTCTGGTTTGTCGTTGGGTTTGGCGATGACGGACATGGCGATGGGCCAGCCGCCGGGCTTGGTTGTCGAGCCGATGAGTTCGGTGTCGCCGCCGATTGTGAACGAACCAACGAGCATATCGCCCGGCTCGACGAAATCGGGCAGGCTCGATGACTCGGGCGTGGCGATATAGCAAGGCACGGACGAGCCGGCTTCGAGTTCTGGCGAACCGAAGCCGCCCTTGCCACCAAACGAGTCGTCTGGGTCGCTTGCAAATTTGAGACCGATTGAGTTTGGAAGCTCAAGTCGAAGATTCATGGGCGCATCTTCGATGCGTTCGAGCATCGCCGGGTCTTCGTGGCGGACATGCAATTTGAGCGTGTAGTCGCCCTCGTCGAGCGAGATATCGACATCTTCGCCGGCCTGTGTTTCGAGCAGTTCGCCGTCTTCGTTGTAGATGTACCATAGGAACGACTGGTAGACCTCCCAGGCATGCGGGACGAGCGCGACAGCCGGGTTGATGTTGGCATCCATGTCTTCTGGCACCGAAATGTCGTATTCAACCACTATTTCGTACATCTGTCGATCGTCGCTGAGGCGATCGCGCACTGGATCGAGCGCCCGAATCTTTGAATCGGTCGGGCGGAACGAGCGGAGCACGCTGGTGAGCGAGCCGGCGGGGCTTGCGGTCGCGTCGCGCATGGGTGAGTGGATATCGAATCGGGTGACGAGTGTGCCGCCGTCGATGAGGATCTGTGACGGTTCTGGGCGGAGGCCTCGGAAGCGGACCTCGACCTCGAACTCGCCCTCGCCGAGGCTGGACCAGTTCTGAGCTGCTGCGATCTCGAGCGTGCGGCCGCCGTCAACGGCCAGCGTGTACATCTCTTCATCCTCGTCGTCAAATCGCACCCAATTGGAGAACTTGTGGTGGTTGTTGGGCTTGTCATCGACAAGTTGTAGAGCTTGCACAACGAGTAGTCTTGATGTATCCGTGTCGAGTCGGCGGATGATGAGGTCCATCCATGTCGCGCCGTCAGGGATACTGAACATCCACCTGTTGAGATCGCCGGGCTTTGAGTTGACAGTCTCGCGCCAGATGTAGTTGTCCGATGCTTCGACCTCGAAACCCTTGACGACTGTGATCGGGTACTTGCAGAGTGCGCCGCGTTCTGGGCGGTCGGCGTCGTACGCGACGATCTCGGCGTAGTGGGCGCCCTGCGGGAGACCTGTCGGGTCGATGCGGATGTCGGTCCGGTCGCCGCCGCTAACGAGGTTGACAAACTCGGCAACCTCGACCCAAGGCTCGGAGGCTTCGAGTCGCAGGCGGATCTCAAAGTCAACTTTCTTTCGGCTTGGCGCATCTTCGTGGAAGTGGGGCGTGATGTAGATGCGTCGCTCGGTGGTCTGGTTGTTCTCGAACGGCTCGCGCAGGTACGCGCCGCGTTCGTTGCCGGGGCCACGCATGTCAAAGTACACATCGCGGCTGTCGTCGTTCTCATAGTTGACGAGGTGCTCGTAGGCGGAATCGACTTGGAGCATGCCGTTGCCCTGTGCCCACGGTGTTTGTCCGGGCACCTGTACGGTTGAGTTGAATATTGCTCGTTTGATGGAGTGTGGTGTGTATTCGATGCCGTCTTGCTTGAGTTTACTGAGGATGAGCGCGACCCCGCCGCAGGCGTTTGGGGAGCTCATGGACGTTCCGTTCATGAGCCTGTTTTTCTGAAGTGTCCAGTTTGGAACGCTGGAGACCGCGCCGCCGGGCGCGGTGATGTCAACCCCGAGGTCGCCGTCGAGCGTTGGGCCTCGGCTTGACCACGGGTACTGCATTTCTCCCGCGACGGCTTCGCGGAGCGCGTACTGGGCGGTCATCATCTCGGGTGAGATGGAAGCGCCGACCCCGATGATTGCGCTGGTCGAGCCGCCCGGTCCGCCGACGGTTGAGAGAGCGGGGCCGTCGTTCCCTGCGGATGAGACGAAGATCACGCCGTGCTTGTTGACGATCTCGGCGGCAAGCTGGCCGTTGCGGTAGCGCGTKTCCGGGAAAGCGTCCGCGCCGCCGTAGGACATGTTGATGAGGTCGCAGTTGTTTTCGAGCACGGTCGTGTAGCCGCGGGTTTTGCCGGTTCCAACCGAGCTTGAGCCGAGCCGGGTATCGCCGATTTTGACGGAGACGATTTGAGCGCCTGGTGCCATGCCGTTGAGTTCGGGCTGGTCTGGGAAATACGCCGCGACGGTGCCGGCGACATGTGTGCCGTGCGCGCCGGCGTCTGCGACGATCGAGAGGATGTTGCCGTCGTCGTAGATGTTGAGGACATAGTTGAGCAGGTCGGTGTCGCCGAAGGTTGCATATTGCCGCTCTGCTCTGAAGTTTGTGAGGGTTGTTTCGTTGGAGAAGTCGCCGTCGCCGTCGGTGTCGATCGAGGCGCGCCAGGTGTCGCCGTCGTGGAAGACAACGCAATCGAAGATTGGGCCGGGGTCGCTAAACGAGTCTTGCATGGCGCTGAGTTGGTCGATCCTGGCGACAAGATCGTTGCGGAGTTCGAGCTCATCCTCGTTTGGCGTTGGTGTATCGCGGTCGAACGCGGCGAGCTCTCGGCTGAGTGCTTCCGAGCGGGTGCGTTGGAGCTGGTCCCAGTCTTTTTTGCGTTCGGTGTTCATCCTGCCGACAAGGCCTCGCGGAAAGATCTCGGTCGCGGGCTTAAGCCCGACGCGGAACTCGCCCGTCGGGTTGTTCCACTCTGGGTTTGGTATTAGCTCTTTTCCTGAGAGGCTAGTAAATGTGCCCTCGTCGCCCAGTTCTGCGATGGTCGAGGTGTCCACATCGCCCGAGCCTGAGCCGTCGACGACATCGATGATCTTGGGCCTGCCGTCGGAGGTGACCTGAAGACCCGGTGCGCCGGGATCGACACCTGTGTCGAAGATGGCGACGACGACGCCTCTGCCATCGGACTGTGGGTACTGCTCGAGGAAACGATCGACGCCGGTTTCTTTTTTGGGCTGGAGCGCGTCAAGCGGCCCGCCGGTTGGCTGGTAGGGCATCGGGGCCGACACATTGGTGATGCTGCCGACCGGCTCGGTCGAGGTGTCCTCGATGGTTGGCGAGGCGCACCCGGCCAGCGCGACGACGAGGGCGACGGCGAACCGGCTTCGATGGGAACTGTGCTGCATGGATGTCTTCCTCTTTCGGTGCCCGCGAATCGGGGCGTGGTGCATGATCGTACCGGGTGCAGAGCGTCGTGCTGCGACCGGGAATCAAGTAAATCAACCAGTTGACTTACTGTGCTGTACTGGGAACCCTTCAGGATGGAAGCGTTCGATGTTCAAGGCGAAGGGTCATGCAGTTCTGGCAGGGAAGCGTGCCTGGGTCGGCATGTGTATGTGCTGTTTCATCTGTTGATGAGGCAGTGTGATTCCGCCGCCGAGGAGATCGGGCTGACCAGCTCGCGCTGGTTTTTGCTCTGTTCGATTGGCGGGGCCGAGTCTGAGCCMACGATCGGCCAGCTCAGCGACGAATTCATGCTGAGCACGCAAGCGGTGAGCCAGTTGGTTTCCGCGATGGAAAAAGAGGGCCTCGTGACCCGGCACACCAAGCCGGGCTGTGGACGATCGGTTTATGTTCGCATCACAGATGAGGGCAAGCGGGCGCTTTCACAGACGGATGCCATCGCRACCCGGATCGAAGGCCGGCTCTTGGCAGGGCTGGATGCGGGCGAGGTTGATCGGATCAGAGACGATTTGGAGAAGCTCATCGACAACATGAGCGCCTAAGGAAACGGAGACCGCGCGGTGAGACATGTGTTCTGTGCATTGATGGTGYGTGTCGCGGGTATGGTGGGTGTGGTCTCGGCCCAGCCGCCGGCGAACGTGGTGATCGACGAGGCCCGGATGGAAACCGTTGAGCGGATGCGCCGGGTGACGGGCGAACTCCGCGCGTTCCAGCGTTCAAGGCTCGCAGCGCGCCAAGAGGGGCTGGTGCTCGAGCTTCTTGTCCGCGCGGGCGACGAGGTGAAGAAGGGGCAGGTCATCGCAGAGCTTGACAGTGTGCTCGCCGAGCTTGTCGTTGCAAGCACCGAGGCCGACGTCGCGGCGCAGCAAGCCACGGTTGCAGAGCGGCAAGCCGCGGTTGACAGGGCCAAACTCGAATACGACCGGTACGAGAATCTTGTTGCACAGGCGTCTGCATCGAGCCAGGAATACGACGATGCGAGGCTCGAATTCGCCTCGGCCAAGGCCCGGTTCCAGCGCGCCGCCGCGGATGTGGTGTCCGCCCAAGCGAGGCTGGCGCTCGACCGTCAGCGGATAATGGACATGACCATCCGCGCGCGGTTTGACGCCAAGGTTGTGATGACCATGACCGATGTCGGCGAGTGGGTTGGTGTGGGCGATGTGGTGGCCGAGTTGTATTCGGTCGATTCGATCGAGGCATGGGTCGATATCCCAGAGAACATTGTCGAGCGCATCGCCGATGTCCACAGCCCGGTCATGGTCCAGATTCCCGCGATTTCTGGCGAAGTCGAGGGCACGATTCGGCAGATTGTGCCGGTGGTCGACAAGTTGAGTCGGCTCTTTCCGGTGCGGATTTCGATCCCGAACGATCGGCATGTGTTGCAGCCGGGCATGAGCGTGACGGCGATGATCCCGACAGGCAAACGCGAGGAGATGTTGACGATCTCAAAGGATGCGGTCCTGCGCGATGATGCTGGCGAGTATGTGTACATGGCTGTTCCGAACAAGCAGCCCGGATCGCCGTTCAAGGAGATAGCGGAGCCGGTCCGGATCACACGAGTATTTTCAGTTGGAGAGCGTGTTGTGATTCGTTCTGAAGGCATATCCCCCGGTGCGAGGATTGTGATCGAGGGAAACGAGCGGATGTACCCGAGACGGCCGCTGGTCGATGTGAGCGCTACAGCGCATGTTGCAGATCAATCGCAAACCAAGGAACCTCAACACGAAACGCTGATTGATGAATAATATTGTTGGGCTTTCAATCCGCAGGCCGGTGGGCGTGACGGTCGCTGCGCTGTTGCTCGTGATGTTCGGGCTTATTGGCCTGACCGCGATCCCTATTCAACTCACACCCACAGTGGATTCCCCGATTGTCACGGTGGAAACCGTCTGGCCGGGCCGCTCGCCCGAGGAGATCGTTGACGAGATCACCAAGGAGCAAGAGGAGCAACTCAAGAACATCTCGAACCTGAAAACGATGCGCTCGACAAGTTCCGAGGGGATGTCTTCGATTACGCTTGAGTTCTATCTCGGTTCAGACATCGCGCGTGCGCTTCAAGAGGTTTCCGACTCGCTTCGGCAAGTGTCCGACTACCCCGATGAGGTCACCGAGCCGACGATCAAGGGCGCAAGCGGGGCCGCCGAGTCTGCGATCGCGTGGATCATCGTTGATCTTGATCCAGAGTTTGCGGATCAGCATCCAGACTTTGACATCACGACTCTCTTTGATCCGCTGGACAAAGAAGTCCGCCCGATGCTCGAGCGGATCGACGGCATCGCGGAGGTCAACGTCTACGGCGGCCGGGAGCGCGAGGTCCGGGTGCTCGCCGACCACGAGATGCTGGCGCAGCGCGGCTTGAATGTTGCCGACCTGATCGAGGCGCTCCGCCGGGAGAATGTCAACACCTCGGCGGGCACGATCTCCGAGGGCAAACGCGACTACCGCGTGCGCGTGGTGGGGCAGTTCGAGTCGATCCAGAGTGTGCTCGAAACCCAGATCGTCAACCGCAACGGCATGCCCGTTTATGTTCGCGATGTGGCGACGGTCGAGATCGACTACACCAAACAGCGGGGCTTTGTGCGATCGTTTGGACACCCAAGTATCGCGATCAACATCATCCGGCAGACCGGCGCCAATGTCATGGATGTCATGGAAGATGTGCGGGTGACCCTTGACGATGCGCGCGCGGAAGTGCTGCCAAACATCGGCGGGGATGCTGGCCCGCATCTTCGCATGCGGCAGGTGTACGACGAAACAATCTACATAGATTCATCGATCAAGCTGGTTACGCAGAACCTCTGGATCGGCGGCACGATCGCCGCGCTTGTGCTCCTGATCTTCTTGCGATCGTTCGTGACCACGGGCATTGTCGCCATGGCAATCCCGATCTCGGTCATCGGAACTTTCCTTGTGCTGTTGGCGCTTGGGCGCACGCTCAATGTTATTTCGCTCGCAGGCATCGCGTTTGCGGTTGGCATGGTTGTTGATAACGCGATCGTTGTGCTTGAGAATATCTACCGCAGGTACCAGGGTGGTTTGCACCCGATGAAAGCCGCGTACGAGGGCGGCAAAGAGGTCTGGGGCGCGGTGCTCGCATCGACACTTACGACTGCTGCCGTGTTTATTCCGATGCTCACAATTCAGGAAGAAGCGGGGCAATTATTCCGTGATATCTCGATCGCGATAGTCAGTGCGGTTGTGATTTCGCTAATGGTTTCGATGACAGTTATCCCCGCGGCGTGCTCGCGTTGGCTTCGGCCGCACACAAAGCAGAAGAGCGGATTTCGGAAGATCGTCGATGACTTGTTCGGCTTGAACATCGTGTTCGGTAAGATCAACGCCTTTGGCGCTTCGGCTATCCGTACGCTACAGCTTGGTGTCCTGGGCTGGACGGTTCGCCCCGCGATCATCGTGGTCATGACCGCGGCGAGTTTGTTCGCGGCGGCCAAGATCGTGCCACCGATGGACTACCTTCCCGCGGGGAACCAGAACCTTGTTTTCGGCGGGCTTTTGATCCCGCCCGGGCTGAGTCTGCCAGAGAAAATCGACTTTGCAGAGCGGATCGAAGCCAAGGTTCTCCCGTACATGGAGGGCAACACCGAACTCGCTGACCTTTCACCGATATCGTCGGGGCAGGGTGATTCGGGCTTTGACTACGACGCTGTGCAGATGAAGAATTTCTTTATCGGTGCGTTCGGTGACTTTATGTTCGTCGGCGGCACCAGCACCGATCCGTCGGTTGTCATCCCGATCGGCCAGCTCCTGACCAATTCGATGAACGAGCTTCCCGACACCTATGGCGGTGCCAGCCAGACCTCCATCTTTAGCCGAGGCTTGGGTGGCGGCAACAGCATCGACGTCGAGATCATGGGGCCTGATCTTGACAAGGTGATCGCAGCCGCGGAAGCAGTATTTGATAACGCCAAAAATCATGAAAGCTATGGTCGCGGCAGAGTGAAAGCAGAGCCGTCGAACTATAAACTCGGGCAGCCCGAGTTCCGCGTCAGGCTGACAGATCAGGCGCGCAAGCTCGGGCTGCGACCACGCGATGTTGGTATCGCGGTGCGGAGTCTCTTTGACGGCGCATTCGTTGACGACTACATCCTCGATGGTGAAGCGGTTGACATGGTTGTCCTGCCCGCCAGCGGGCAGCTCGAATATCTCGAACAGATGGCAACGATCCCGGTTGCTACGCCGGCCGGTCCGGTTGTGCCGCTGGACACGCTCGTTACCGTCACGGGGGCGGTCGCACCGCAGTCGATCCAGCGCATCGGAGAGCTTTCTGCGATAATTCTAAAGATCACGCCTCCTCCAGGAATGGCGGTGCAGGATGTGATGGATCAGATCTCCAGCGAGTTCGTTGCGCCGGCACGGGAAGCGGGATTCATTGATCGCACCATGCGCGTCAACCTCGAAGGCACTGCTGCCAAACTCGATGAGGTGCAGGCGGCGCTCTTTGGGGACAGGAGTACCGCGGCGACGGATTCATCGGCTGCAAGCGCAGGGAAGTATCTCGCGTTTGGGCTGATGGCGATCGGRATTTTTGTCGCTGGGTTCGGTTTCATTCGGGCGATTTCATCGGGTAGAGCCGCATTTGGTTACGGCGGCGTTGGCGCGCTCATCTTGCTTGGCTGCATCGGTGTGCTGCTCTTTGGTGTTGCGACCATGCCCCAGCTCATGCTCGCGCGGTTTATCTGGTCGCTCGCGGTGACCTACCTTTTGATGTGTGCTCTGTTTGAGAGCTTTGTGTACCCGTTTGTGATTATGTTCAGTGTGCCGCTGGCGGTTGTTGGCGGGTTCTTTGGGCTTAAGATTGTGCATGATGTCACGGCTGCAAACCCGATCGTGCCGACGCAGCAGCTTGATGTGCTCACGATGCTCGGCTTTGTGATTCTGGTTGGTGTCGTCGTCAACAACGCGATTCTGCTTGTTCATCAATCGCTCAATTTCATGAAAGGCCATGCCGATGAGGGCGAGGCAGCGGCCAAGCCGATGGAGCCGGCGGATGCGATCGCCGAGAGCGTGCGCACACGGATCAGGCCGATCTTCATGAGCACGCTGACATCCGTCGGCGGCATGCTCCCGCTCATCCTGATGCCCGGCGCGGGGTCGGAGATTTACCGCGGACTGGGCTCGGTTGTTGTCGGCGGTTTGCTTGTTTCGACTGTGTTTACGCTGATTTTGGTGCCGCTTTTGCTGGGCCTTGTGATCGACATGTCACGGGGATTATCCGAGCTTCTCGGCAAAAAGCAAGAGGCGGCAGCTAGCAGCACTGCGGTTATCTAGCCTTCGTGCTGTGAAAACGTTGGTTGCTTGGCCCAGTGGAGTTTGCTGACGAGCGTGTGCCAGTAGTTGCCGTTTTGGTTGACGACGAGTTCGACTGATTGGTCGGCGCGGTTGATCCGCACAGACTGGCCCTTGGTGATGCGGTGTTGGATCTGGCCGTCGAGGACGAGCGTGGTGCCGCCGGTTGCCTCGTCGTTGATCTGGATCGGGTCCAACTCGATCAGGCTTGTGCCCGGCACCGCGATCGGGCGGAACGCAAGCGAGTGTGCAGCGATCGGTGTGATGACGGTCGCGTCAACAAGCGGGTGGATGATCGGGCCGCCCGCCGAGACATTGTACGCGGTTGAACCGAGTGATGTCGAGACGATCAATCCGTCGCCGCGAGCGACAGGTCCGCGTGTGCCGTCGATTTTGATGCCAAGCTCGATCACGCGGAACGGGGGGCCTGCGGTGACCACCGCTTCGTTCATAGCGTTTCCGACATGGACGGCTGAGCCGTCGGAGTTGCAGATTTCTACTGACAGCAGCGGCACGGACCGTGTGGTCAGGTCGCCGCTGCCAAAGAGATTCTCGGCTTGCGTACGCACCGCATCAAGATCAAATTCAGCTAAAAATCCGAGCTTTCCGACATTGACCCCGAGTACCGGGATGCCGCTGCCCGCGAATCGTCGCCCTTCGCCCAGGAGCGTGCCGTCTCCCCCGAGCACGACGATGAGGTCCGCGTTCTTTGCTTCATTTGAGATCGCACCGTTGGCAGCGGGTATCTGCCCGACAAGCGAGCCGTGCTGGTTGATGAGCTTTTCGAGTTCGCGCGATGCGCGGTCGGCATCGGGCTTGTTTGTGTTGACCACGAGCAGCGTTGATCGCCTTGAGCCTGTCATGGGATGGCCTTTCGTGCCGGGGTCAGCCAGGCACACGCCGGGCGTTGCCCAAAGCCTACCTTGCGGGCTGGCGGTTTGCCTCTTTGCTCTCGACTTGCGTGGTGACCTCAGCCGATTTCTTGCCGTTTGCCGCATGCCGGATCGCACGGGCGATGCCCGCCGCATCCAGCCCGGTCTCGGCGAGTTGAGAACTCCGCGGGTTCTGAAGCACCCATGAATCGGGAAGCGCAAGCTTGGTGACGCAGGAGGCATCAAGCCCAAGCTCGTTTGCAGCGTCAAGCACCGCCGACCCGAACCCGCCCATCGGTGCGTGTTCTTCGACCGTGATCGTCGGGATCTTGCGCGTAAGCAGTGTGCGGATGAGTGCCTCGTCGATCGGTTTGGCAAAGCGTGCATCGAAGACCGCGACGCGGTAGCTGCCCGCAAGATTCGCCGCGGCTTCGAGCGCTGCGATGGCGGGCGTTCCAAACGCCAAGACCGCGACATCGACTGCGTCCGATTCAATGTCGATTTCTGTCGTCAGATTCCGCGCTTTGCCCAAGACAAACGGCGGGCAGGGTTGGTCAGCAAGCGCAGCCGAGACATCGGCGCGCGGGTAGCGCACGCTGCTGAGGCTCTCGTCGTAAGTGCGCATGAACTCCAGCGCCGCCAGCAAACTGGGCTCGTCGATCGCTGCGGTTATGACCGCTTCTGGAAGTGTTCGCAGGAGCGCGGTGTCGCAGAAGCCGTGGTGGACAGCGCCGTCGCCGCCGACAAGTCCCGCTCGATCAAGGCAAAGCCGCACGGGCAACCCTTGCAGCGCCACTTCTTGGAACGCCTGATCGAACGCGCGATGAAAGAATGTCGCGTACACCGCAAAGAAGGGTTTGAACCCGGTCTTTGCAAGCCCCGCCATCATGTCCATCGCGTGGCTCTCGCAGATGCCCGTGTCCCAGACGCGGCCCGGGAATGCTTTGAGCACCGGGGTGATGCCCGTGCCGTCGGGCATCGCAGCCGTCGCGGCGACGATGCTCTTGTCGCGCTGCATCAGATCCATCATCGCCTCGGCGAACGCGCCCGTAAACGACCTGCCCGATGAAGGGATCTCGACCCGGCAGCCAAGTGTCTCGTCGCGTTCGACGGTAAAGGGCTTTGGCGAATGAAATGTCGTCGCGTCGTTCTCGGCGATGTCAAGACCTTTGCCCTTGGTCGTCTTGATGTGCAGCACCATCGGTTTGTCATATTCGCGTGCTTCACTGAAGAACTCGATAAGCTCGGGGATGCTGTGGCCGTCGATCGGGCCAGCGGTGAGCAGCCCAAAGTGCTCGAACCATGAGTTCTCAGCGATCGCGGCTTTGGTTGCTTCACCGGTGCGGTGGTACGCGTCGCGCAGGAGCGAGCCGCCGGGGATGCTATCGAGGATCTTGCCCGCGGATTGTTTGAAATCGGTGTAGGTGTGGCTCATCCGCACGCGATCGAAGTACTGCGCCAGCGCGCCCTGAGGTTTGGCGATACTCATGCCATTGTCGTTGAGGACGACGAGGAACTGGCGTTTGAGTGTGCCCGCGTTGTTGAGGCCTTCCATCGCCACGCCGTTGACGATCGAGGCGTCACCGATGAGCGTCACAACGCGTCTGCCGGTGGGGTTTGTTTTCTTGTTGAATGCTTGGTTGGCGAGCAGGTCGCCGCGCGCCATGCCGACCGCGGTCGAGATCCCCGTGCCCGCGTGCCCGACATTGAAGAGGTCGAACTTGCTTTCGCTCGGGTCGGGAAAGCCCGCCATGCCTTCGCGTGTGCGGAGCTTGCTGAAGAGGTTGTACCTACCTGTGATGAGCTTGTGCGGGTAGCACTGGTGGCCGACATCAAAGAGCAGGCGGTCGTAGCCGAAGTCAAAGACATAGTGCATCGCGATGGTGAGTTCGACGACGCCGAGGTTTGGCGCGAGGTGGCCGCCGGTCTTTGAGACCTGTTCGATGATCGCGGTGCGGATCTCCTGCGCCAGTTCGGGCAGGGCGCTGACTGGGATCCGTTTGAGGTCGGCGGGGGTTTTGATGTTGGGAAGGTAGGTCATGCTCTCTCGTGTCTGTCTTGTGCTTTTGGGGCGGCCGGTTGCGTGCGTGCCCGGATCATTCGTCTGTCGGTGGCCCAGAGTTCGGCGATCGGCTCGGGCCGGTGTGTTTTCAAAGTATACTGAAACAATTGTGGCTTGACGATCAGGGCAGTGAACATATTTGCAAGCTCGTTATCGGTCTCGGGTGGCGAGCAGGTTGGCGATGGCCACCAGCGGGTCGGCCTTTGGACCCATCGGCTCGACGGCTGCGACAGCTTCGGCTTGAAGGCGCGCAATCTCGGCCTTTGTGCCCTCAACCCCCAGCAGCCCCGGATAGGTGAGCTTGCCCGCATCCGCGTCTTTGCCGGTGCGCTTGCCCGTGTGCTCAGCGAGTTGCTCGACATCGATCAGGTCATCGACAGCCTGGAACATCAACCCGATGTCGTTGGCGTAGGTGGTCAGGGCCGAGAGCGTGTCCGCCGAGGCCCCGCCACAGATCGCGCCGATTCGGCACGCGGCGCGGATCAGCGCCCCCGTCTTGTTGCGGTGGATCCGTTCGAGCCGGTCGCGGTCTTCGATGGCGGGGTCGGCTTTTGGAAGCGAGTCAAAGATTTGCCCGGAGATCATGCCAGCGCATCCCGCGGTCAGTTCCTCGACAAGTCTGAGGCAGTGCGCGGGGTCGATATTGACACGGGTGAGCGCAGCGAACGCGAGGTTGAGGAGCGCATCGCCCGCGAGGATCGCCATCGCTTCTGAGGTGTGGATGTGGAGCGTGGGTTGGCCCCGGCGGAGGTCGTCATCGTCCATCGCGGGCAGGTCGTCGTGGACAAGGCTAAAGGCGTGGATGTATTCGATCGCTGCTGCTGCGGGCAGGCACACCTTTGGTCTGTCGCAGGCGGCTGCGCAGGCGTGCCAGACGAGCAGCGGGCGGAGTCGTTTCCCGCCGCCGAGGACCGCGTAGCGCATCGCGTCGTGCAAGCCGACCGAGATTTCCCCGCCTAGGCCCGCGCTGTCGATGTGCCTTGCCAGTTCTTGGTTGATGAACGGGATCGGGGCCGAGATGTCGTCGGGAGAACTGGCGATGGCGGTGTCCTTTTGAACTATGAGCGATCAGGGCTTGGCTGGGTACAGTACGATCCAACTATGGCAGGGACGATCGAGCAAGCCGGTGAGTTATTCGCAGCCGCGGGATGGGTGGCCTGGCCGCTGGCTGTCGTCAGCGTGGTGTCGGTGGCGCTCTGCTTCGAGCGGGCGTTATTCTTCATCACGCTTGGCAGGGGCATGGACCAGAGCCGGGTGTCGCGGATCGCCTCGGCGTTGCGGTCGTCCGATGAATCGGCGTTGGCTCGGGAATCGGGCACGGGCCTCCTTGGGCAGTTTGTGTCGGTGATGCTCGATGAAAGCGCAGCCGGGGCGATCGGCGAAAGCTCGGTCATCGCTGCTGCTGAGAGCGTCAGGCCAAAGCTCGAGCGGTATCTCTCGTTTCTATCAACCGTGGTCACCGCGGCCCCGATGCTCGGCATCCTCGGCACAGTCACGGGCATCATCAAAAGCTTCGGCTTGCTCGGGAACGCTGAGCAAGTCACAGACCCCGCAGCGATGGCGGTGGGGATCTCAGAGGCGCTCTACACCACCGCGTTTGGGCTGGTCATCGCGCTGGTGGTGCTGTTCCCGTACAACCACTTCCGCAGGTCGGCGGACCGGGCGCTCGGTGTATTTGAAACGATCGGTGCCGCGGCTCTTGAGAGCGAAACCATCGCAAAAAAATAGGACTTCSAGCGYTCTCGCCCTCCTTCTCCCCGCCGGGGAGCACACACAGTGTGACAGGTGTCTGCGCAGCAGACGGATGAGGGGTCTTGGGTTGMYCTAGAGMSTCWWRSACNRATSRWKWKYSATNNATCSGCWYGMMTKKRRGTNGTNMYGKYWKKCTCMSKRMGWRMCNRGCYSSRRRRTGGCAATCCCTCGGTCTTTTTGATTACTATTTCAACCGGACGGTTTCAATGTGTTCGCGGGAGAGGACCGAGGGATCGCGATCCCCCGGCTTGGGTGGTTTGAAAAATGTACCAGTTGATGGAACCAACCCCGCGATTGGGCGTCGAACAAGAAACATGGCCAACTGCTGGGTGCGGTGTTCTTGTCAGGGGATCGATGATGAAAGTGCTTCCGGTTTGTGTGCTAGTGCTCGGTGTTTCATTCGGCGCAGCGGCTCAGCCTTCCTTTGTCGCTGTGGGCGATCTCTCTGGCGGACTCCCTGTGAGTTACGCGCTCGGGACCTCTGCGGATGGCTCGGTTGTTACTGGTTTTTCGTATTCGGATGAGGGAGTGTCCGCCTTTCGCTGGTCAGAAACAGGGGGCCTCCAAGAACTCCTAAGAAGCAACGGTCCGGGCACATACGAAACCGCGAAGGTCTCACCCTCTGGCAATTTCATCGCTGGTCAGTATCAGGGCATCGGCTCGGTCTGGTCCGAGGCGACGGGCACGATCCAGGTCGGCGATCTCCCCGGCGGGACCGACAGTTCCTTCGTTTGGGCGGTCAATGACCAGGGTGTTGCGGTAGGCCGGGCATCACACGGGTTTAATCAGTTTGGCGCGCCGATTTCTCGGGCGACCCGCTGGACAGCATCTGGCGGCCTTGAAGCGCTGCCTCTTCCAAACGCCAGCGATGTTGATAACAGCAGCAACGCGTGGTCACTGCTCGATGATGGGCGGGTCTTTGGGGTTTCTGTGAGTGGGGCTTGGTTGTATTCGGACAGCGATGGCTTCGAGATGCTGCCCGGTGCCGAAGGCATGGGGGAATCGAATTCGGATGGCACATTCATGGTCGGGCAGGTGTCCGACCCCACTGGTACGGCTGGTGTGCCGGCGTACTGGACACCCGATGGGGGCCTTCAGTACCTGCCCGGTCTTGCATTCGGGCAGCCTGGGAACCCAACCGGGCTC
>NVSP01000044.1 GCA_002732755.1 Phycisphaera sp. | reverse complement strand
CCGGGAACCAGCACCACAAGAATCAACACAGCAGCAAGCAATCTAGCCATACAAACAGCATACCGCCAACGCCCCCGCCGGTGCCAATTCCATCCTCACCCACTGTTTCCCCGGCGTACGATGACCCATGCAGATCACCCTCAACGGCGAACAACGCGAGATCAAACCAGACACAACCGTCACGGCTCTGGTCAAAGAGCTGGGCCTAGCTGACCAAGCCTGCGCCGTCGAGGTCAACAAAGCACTCATCACCAAACGAAACCACGACACCCACACACTCACCCAGGGCGACGCTGTCGAACTCGTCACCCTCGTCGGAGGAGGCTAAACCATGACTCAAACACTCGCACAATCCAATGCCAAACCACTCGTCATCGGTTCGCGCACATTCCAAAGCCGCCTCATTGTGGGCACGGGCAAGTACGCCACGATGGACCTTATGAAAGAAGCCTTGGACGCATCGGGCACCGAGGTCGTCACCGTCGCGGTTCGGCGAGAACGGCTCTTCAACGAAGAAGGCAAGAGCCTCCTCGAGTTTCTCGATCTGGATCGCTACACGGTCTTGCCCAATACCGCTGGCTGCTTTACCGCAGAAGATGCGGTGCGCGTGGCGAGGCTCGGCCGCGAACTCCTCGAACAACTCGGAAACCCCGGCGCCTCATGGGTCAAGCTCGAAGTGCTCGGCGACAAGAAAACACTCCTGCCCGACCCCGTCGGCACACTCGAAGCCGTCCGCGAACTCGTCGCCGATGGGTTCGATGTCATGTGCTACTCGTCCGATGACCCCATCAGCGCGATGCGGATCAAAGACGCCGGCGCGGCAAGCGTCATGCCCGCGGGCAGCCCCATCGGCTCGGGCCAAGGCATCCTCAACCCAAACAACATCGTCCTCTGTCTCGAACTCCTCAAGCAAGGCGACCCGAGCTACCCCGTCATCGTCGATGCGGGCGTCGGCCAAGCGAGCGATGTGGCGCGAGCAATGGAACTAGGGGCCGACGGCGTGCTCCTCAACACCGCCATCGCCCACGCCAAAGACCCAACCATGATGGCCCACGCCATGCGCCACGCAATCATCGCGGGCCAGCAGAGCTACCAAGCAGGCCGGATCGACAAGAAGCTCTACGCCACCGCGAGCAGCCCGATGGAGGGGGCGATCAGTTACATTCCGGGGGAATGAATCTCTATCGCCCCAAACTCTCTGATGATCGTGGCACGCGGTATCCCATGGCAACGCCAATAGAGGTATCTAATCAGAGTATTGAGATATTCAAACTAACCACTCCGCCATGCACAGATACGGTTGAGTATCGCATTGTCTGGAGGTGGATATTTTCAGCAGGCACGCTTGTTCTCTTCCTGTATTGGCCAATCAACAATTTATTCACCAATTATCTATCCGGGCGACTCGGTCTCAATTCTTGGATCGTCATGTTAATGGCTGCCATGCTTTGCTTACCGCTGTATTGGATCGCCTATGTGTTTTTCTCTAAATCAACTTCAGTTCAGTATCTAAGAATACTGAAGCACAACTCGATCTGCCCATCATGTCTATTTGGTTTAACCGACCTGCCAATAAAACCCGACGGCTGCACCGTCTGCCCCGAATGCGGCGCAGCGTGGCGTTTGCCTGAAGCCAAACCCAACGAGCCTTCGCCCTAACCCGTAGGGATGGCGTCCCGCCGCCCAATGTTGGAGTTATCAGCTCGCGCTGGGCGGCGGGACGCCACCCCTACGGGCTCTTATTGTTTCGTTTCCCAGAACAACTCCAGCCGCCCCCTCTTTGCCAACATCCCCCAGAGCATCGCCATCGCCGTGGTCGCCGAGTGTTGGCGGATTTGGTCTCGATCGCCGGTGAATCGGAATCGTCGGATATCGCGCTTTCCATCCAAGGCCGCGACACCGATCCAGACCGTCCCGATTGGTTTGTCTGGTGTGCCGCCAGCTGGGCCAGCTATGCCGGTCACCGAGATTGCATAGTCTGCGCCGGTTCTTTCAAGCCCGCCGATCGCCATCTCGGTGCAGGTTTCTTCGCTGACTGCGCCATGGGCTTTTAGAGTTCTCTGCTGCACACCTACAAGGCGGGTCTTCATTTCGTTTGAATATGTCACGAATCCGCCGAGATACGCAGCCGATGAACCCGGGATCGCGGTAAGTCGCTCACCGATCATTCCTCCGGTGCAAGATTCGACGGTTGCAAGCGTCGTACCCTGCTCGATGAGCAACTCCACCACAGCCTCATCGTGCGATTGGTTCACCGGATGATATGCGCCACGACGCTGGATGTGAAACCCGAGGTCCCGAATGGCTCGCCGCCGAGAATGACGATCCGCGAGCCGGACATGACCCAGCCGGAATCGATGAGGTCTTTCTCGACCATTTTGACAAACGCCGAGAACCCGCCGGGCGGTTCGCGGTGGAACGGGTTGATCCCGCCGAGCAGCGCCATGCGCCGAGTGAATCGGTGGTCAGACGAGTACGCGACGATCGGGATGTGGAAGTTATTTTGGCTGAGGAACCGGGCGCTCGTGCCTCGTTGCGACCAACACACGACAAGCTCCGCGCCGAACTCTTGCGCGATATGCCAAGCGCCGTGGGCGATCGAAGCCGTCCGTTGATTTTTGTCAGCGAATATCTTTGGAGGTGTTGACCGCCTCGGGAGCGAAGCCATGCGGTCCTCGGCGGCTCGGATGATCCGCGTCATGGTGTCAACAACCAGATCGGGATGATCGCCGATCGCCGTTTCCCCTGAGAGCATCACCGCATCGGCGCCATCGAACACCGCGTTTGCGACATCCGACGCCTCGGCGCGAGTCGGCATCGACGAAGTAATCATCGTTTCGAGCATTTGTGTCGCCACGATGACAGCGGTCCCGGCTTTCTTGCACGCCTCGATGATCGCCTTCTGAGAGACGGGTGTCTGGGCGATGTCCATCTCAACGCCGAGGTCGCCGCGTGCAACCATAATCACATCGGCGGCCTCTGCGATCTCGTCGATCGCAGCCACCGCTTGGGGCTTCTCGATCTTGGCAACGATCGGGATGCGCGATCCCTTCTGCTCTGCGGAGTCTTTGTCTATAGAGCAGATCCCCTCAAGCCTTTTGCGGAGGTCGTATATCTCTTCTGCTTTACGCACAAACGAGATGGCAAAGAAATCAAAGTGATTCGCCACAGCGAACTGGCAGATTTCCCAATCGCGCTCGCCGACCGCAGGGGCTGTCAGGGTTGTTTCCGGCAGGTTGATCCCCTTGCCCGATGAGATCAAGCCGCCAACTGTCACCGTGCAACGAACCTCGCCCGATTCCTTTGCTGTGACGATCATGCGCACCGCGCCGTCATTGAGCAGCACGCGCTGGCCGACATCGACTTCCTCGGTGAGTTTTGGGTAGGTCGTCGGGAAGTAGGCGACCGGCTTGCCGTTCTCTTCGACGAGTTTGGCGATATCGATTTCGTTGGTGAAGACGACTTCTTGCCCGACCGCGAGATCGAATCCATCGCCGGGAACTTTACCGCAGCGGATCTTGGGTCCGGGCAGATCAGCCATGACCGCGATCGGGCGGTCCATGTCGTCCGCGACTTCGCGCACGACCTTCAAACGCGCTGCGTGCTCGTCGAATGTGCCGTGGGAGAAGTTGAACCTAAAGACACGGACCCCAAGCGTGATGAGCCGTCGCACCATCTCCGGCGAGTCAGAACTCGGCCCGATGGTGGCAACGATCCTCGCAATAGTAGGGAACCGCGTCTTCGTGCATTCTGCTGCTGGTGTCATCACTGTGTTCCCGCCGGTTCCAAAGCCTTGGTCCTAGCAAGCCGGACGACCTGCCGATACTGTTCTTGAAAGAATTCGACATATCGGATCTGAGACTTGACAGCCCATTCCGGATGCTCTGGATCACGCCACGAGTTGCGGATCGGCTTGTAGTTCTCGGGCGTAAACTCGAGCATCTCGCCCGGCTGGCCCGCCTCGTTTGGGGGCATCTCGTGGACAGGCATCGCGTAGAACAGCCGCTCCATCTGGGCCATGACCTCAGACGGGAACGCCTCGTCGGCCCGCGCATCATTGAGCGCTTTCCACGCCTTCTTAAGCTCATCGCCGGTGTCGATCCCGAACGCGCCCATCATCGGACCGATCGAGCTGCGCCACCCCGCTGGCCTGTCGCTGCCCGCAACTAAATACGGATTCACACGATCCATGAAATGATCAAAATGCTTCTCATACATCACGCGCCGCGCGGGTAGTCGCCGCAGCGCGTACACCGCCGGCCCCATCTCGTCGCCCTCGCTGTCGAGCACCCGGTCCGCCGGCTCGGTGTCTGAAATGGGCGCAAAATTCCACACGGACTGTCCGCGTTCGGTGAGCACATACTCGATGAATCGCCTCGCAAGCTCGGGCTGCGGCCCGCCCCGCATGACCGAGATCGGGTCCGGGTCGATGTACACGCTGCCCGCCGGATCGACATAGCCAACGCGCCCCGTCGCCGGATCTGCCCCCGGCGCGAGCACCGATTGCGCCTGACCTCGGCCATAGAAATCAATCGCAAGCCCAGCCGCCGCTTCGCCCGCCGACACATCGATCGGCGGCTTGCTCGACGAGCCGCTGAAGTACCGCGAGTTGGCAGAAATCTCACGCAGCAGCTTCCACCCCTCATCCCAGCCCTCATGACTGAGGATGTAATCGAGCGTCGTTGTGATTGAGCCCGACTGCCGAGGGTCCGCCATCGCGACCCAGCCAAATAATCTCGGATCGGTTAGATCATGAAACGACCGTGGCGCAGACAACCCGAGTTGTTCATAGACTCTCCGGTTGTACACGATTCCAAAGCTCGAGAGCGCCGTCGCGAGCCAGTACTGGTCCTTCTGGTACAACGGCTGCGCACCGATCGCGTTGGGACCAAACCATTCCTCGACTTGCTCATCGCTAAACCCTGATGGCTCAGACATCGGCAACGAGACGATTGTCCCGTCATCSGAAACYCGGCACACGGTCATGAGTCTGCTGTGGTCGTACGACCCGCCGCCGAACATCAGGTCGATCGGTATCGTGCCCGGCTCACACTCAAATGTCTCACGGTCGATCTCATCGCGATTCCAGGCCGAGGTGTACAGCGCCGAAAGCTGTTTGATGATCTCGCTCGTGCCGCCCGGCGTGAGATACTGCACGCGCACGGCTTCGCCGTACTTCTCCTCGTGCCACCGGCGAAAGCCAAGCTCAAACTCCTCGCGAAGCTGCGCCAGGTGCGGCGTGATGATAATCAACTGCCGAGAGTCCGCTGGACCCGCCGAGCGATCCGCGGGGCGGAGCAGCAGCGGGACAGCCACAAGGCTGATAAAGATGACCGCGAAGATGATGCGTGCGATTGGCATGCGCAGAGTCTATCGCGCAGTTCATGACGCCGTAGGGGTGGCGTCCCGCCGCCCATTCCCCATGCCCACCACTACCGGCTGGTACCATCCTGCACCGGGCGGCAAGATGCCGCCCCCACGGGGAAGGAAAAGACTCATGGCGGACATGCCCGTTGCAATCGTGACCGGTGCCAGTTCCGGCATCGGCCTAGCCACCGCCAGGCTCCTCTCTGAACAGGGCCACCATGTCGTCCTTGCTGCACGCAGCGCCGACCCTCTCACAGCCGCCGCTGCGACGATCGATGGCCCCACCACCATCATTCCAACCGATGTCGCGGACCTCAGCCAGACGCGCGCACTCATCTCGCGGGTACATGCCGAACTCGGCAGGCTCGATGTCCTCATCAACAACGCCGGCTACGCCCCTCTCTTGTCCATCGAACAAACCGACGACGCCACGATCGAACAGGCATACCGCGTCAACGCCATCGGCCCGGCCTCCCTCATCGCCCACGCGTGGCCGATCTTCCAATCTCAAAACGCCGGCTGCATCGTCAACATCTCGACCATGGGCACCGACAACCCCTTCCCCGGGTTCTTCGCCTACGCCGCCTCGAAGGCATCTGTAAACCTGATGACACGAAGCTGCGCCAAGGAAGGGGCCGAGCACAACATCCGTGCGTTTGCTGTGGCGCCCGGAGCCGTCGAAACACCGATGCTCCGCGGGCTGTTTAGTGAGGATCAACTCCCCGCCGAGGATTGTCTTTCGCCAGAAGATGTCGCCGAGGTAGTTGTTGCGTGCGTGGCGGGTGAGATGGATGAGAAGAACGGCGAGGTTATTTGGGTGTCAAACCTTTAGTCATTCAAGGCTTCATATGAAAACCGATATTTCTCCAGTGAGATAAGTCACTGCGTGGCCGGCAATTCGTACACGATCCCCGATCACGATGCAGCGGAGTTCGCCGCCTCGCTTCGAGACCTGCCGGGCGACGAGCGTGCTCTTGCCGAGCCGCTTCGCCCAGTATGGCGCTAGCAGGCTGTGCAGAGAGCCGGTCACCGGATCTTCGTCAATACCAACGGCCGGCGCAAAGAGCCTGCTGATGAAGTCATGGCTCCGGCCCGGTGCGGTTGCGCCGATTGCGCGCACACCGCCGATCGCTTTGAGCCGGCCGAAGTCGGGGGACAGATCCATCACCTCGCGCTCGTTGTCAAAAACGCAAACGAGATCCATGCCTCTCCACACCTCGACCGGTCGCGCACCGAGCGCTTCGACGAGCTCGTCCGTCACCTCCGCCGGTTCCAGCGGCAGCACAGGAAAGTCGAGCTCGTACAGCTCGCCGTCACGCCGCACCGCGAGCGGCCCCGATCGCGAGGAAAAGCGGATGATATCGCCGGCCCAACCCAGGTGCGCCCAAAGCGTGTGCGCTGAGGCCAGCGTAGCGTGGCCACACAGATCGGCCTCGGCCACCGGTGTCATCCAACGGAGATCAAAGTCCGTGTCACTATCCGGCGTGCGTACGAAGAACGCTGTCTCGGAGAGGTTGTTCTCCGCCGCGATCGATTGCATCACATCGCCGGGCAACCACGCCGCCAGCGGCACTACAGCCGCCGGGTTGCCGAAAAACACCTTCTCAGCGAAGGCATCGATCTGGAACAGACGGAGTGTTTGCGTTGTAGCCATTTAGGATTATAGGCATAAGTCACCAGTTTATTCCGCCTCAACCTCACGCACATGCAGTTCCTTGAGCTGTTCCTGACTCACCGTGCCGGGGGCTTCGGTCATGAGGTCGGCGCCGGTTTGGGTCTTGGGGAACGCGATAACATCGCGGATGTTGTCTGTACCAACAAGGTGCATTGTCAGGCGGTCAAGGCCGAACGCGATTCCGCCGTGGGGTGGCGCGCCGAGTTGGAGTGCATCGAGCAGGAAGCTGAACTTGTCCTGTGCTTCTTCTTTGGACATGCCTAGCAGCTCAAAGACCTTTGACTGGACAGCTTGGTTGTGGATACGGATCGAGCCGCCACCGATTTCTGAGCCATTGCAGATGATGTCGTAACCCGCTGAAACGATGCCCTCGATGGTGTCCACATCTTTTGGGTCCGCTGCGAGGAACGCCTCGATCTGGTCCTCGACCGGCGCGGTGAACGGGTGGTGCATGGCGTAGAACCTGCCATCTTCTTCATCGTACTCGAACATCGGAAAGTCAACAACCCAGAGGAAGTCCCACTTGCTCTTGTCGATCAGATCGAGATCCTTGGCGATCTTGAGACGCAGTTCCCCCATCGCCTTGAGGCAGGTCGTCCGCGAATCCGCGCCAAACATAATCGTGTCGCCCGGCTGCGCTCCGGTCCGCTCAGCGATCTCTTCCCAGGCACCTTCGATGAACCGCGTGATCCCCGTCTCGGGCTTGCCCTCAGCGTTGACCTTGACCAGCGGCACACCTCCCGCGCCAAACTGTTTGACGAATTCTGAATAGCCGTCGGTGATCTTGCGTGTGAACTTCTCGACACCATTGGGCACACGGATCGCCTTGACGCAGCCGTGRCGYTTGCCGAGCGCTTCGAGGAAGACCTTAAASTCGGTYTTRGCGCAGATGTCRGAGATGTCGATCAATTCGAGATCRAATCGGCGRTCSGGTCGGTCKATGCCGTAGCGGTCCATKGCCTCGCGGTAGGTCATCTGGTCGAGCTTTGGAACCTCAACATCGATGACCTCTTTGAAGACCCGGCGGACCATGCCCTCCATCGTGTTGATCACATCATCGCGATCGACAAACGACATCTCGCAGTCGATCTGCGTGAACTCGGCCTGGCGGTCGGCGCGGGGATCTTCATCCCGGAAACACCGGCAGATCTGAAGATACCGATCGCAACCGGACACCATCAGGAGTTGCTTGAATAGCTGTGGCGACTGGGGCAGCGCGTACCACGCCCCCGCCTGATTCCGGCTTGGCACAATAAAGTCACGCGCACCCTCGGGCGTCGACTTGCACAAGATCGGCGTCTCGATCTCCAAAAAACCCAACTCGTCAAAATAATCTCGCACAACTTTCGTCACACGGTGGCGGGTCTTGAGGATCYTCTGCATCGCCGGCCTGCGCAGGTCGATGTACCGGTGCTTGAGGCGGACCTCTTCGCGCGGCAGGTTTCCTTTCTCTTCATCGCCCGGCAGAAACGGCGGCGTATCCGTTTCGCTGAGCACTTCAAGCTCTGTCACCACAACCTCAACCTCGCCCGTGGTCAGTTTCGGGTTCGGGCCGCCTTCTCGCTTGCGGACGATCCCAGACGCGGCGATCACGAACTCGTTGCGGAGTTTGTTCGCCTCAACAAGAAGCTCCTTGGACGCATCTTCGGTGTCGAAGACGAGTTGTGTCAGGCCCTCGCGGTCGCGGACATCGACGAAAATCAGCTCGGTGCCCTGGACTCTATAGGCRTYGMCYYWGYYSRCKRRCRYSMMKMKCTKRYCRWTGKKWKSGKWGMYKARWWKRTYRCWGTTGTNNKRGYWCRYTTGARMATMKKYTTYWMMAGTAYKAYCYKSKTSYASTGAANSYGTTTYMRWMAYCWWYYRATTCATTTAAAATAGAATTATATACACTCGATGGCCATCGCCACCGAGTTGCCCCCGCCGAGGCAGAGGCCGACAAGCCCTCGCTTGGCGCCGGTGCGCTGCATCTGGTGGATCAGCGTGACCAAGACCCGCGTGCCGGAAGCGCCGATCGGGTGACCAAGAGCGATCCCGCCGCCGGCGATGTTGAGCTTGTCTTCGGAGATGCCCAGTTCCTTGATATTGCAAAGAATCTGAGCAGCGAACGCCTCGTTGAGCTCAAAGAGGTCGATGTCGTCGATGCTCAGCCCCGCCTTGGCGACCGCTTGCCGAACGCCCTCGATCGGTGCTGCAAAGATGTCCTTTGGGGCGATGCCGCTGGTCGCGTAGCTGAGGATCTTGGCCATCGGCTTGACACCCAGTTCCTCTGCTTTGCTGGCGCTCATCACGATGGTCGCGGCCCCGCCGTCGGAGATCTGGCKCGCGTTACCCGCGGTGACGGTGCCTTCTTTGTCGAAGACCGCACGGAGCTTGCCGAGGCCCTCGGCGGTCGAATCGCCGCGGATGCCTTCGTCGGCTTGCACGCCGCCCTCAGGGCCGGGCTTGCGTTTGTTGCCAAGGTCAGCGCCGGTCAGTTTGACCATCTCTGCATCAAACCACCCCTCGGCGGTCGCCTTGGCTGCGCGCTGGTGGCTCTGGGCGCTGAACCGATCTTGATCCTCGCGGCTGATGTCGTACTTCTTAGCGATGTGGTCCGCGGCGTTGCCCATCGCCCAGCCCTCGAACGCGCAGGTCAAGCCATCGTGCTGCATGTGGTCTTCAAAGGTCGCGGGCCCAAACTTGACACCCTGGCGGATGTTGGAATAGTGCGGCGCCATGGTCATATTCTCGAGCCCGCCGGCGATGACGCACTCGTTGTCGCCGGCTTTGATCGACTGAGCCGCCATCATGACGGCTTCGAGACCCGAGCCACAAACTTTGTTGATGGTCTTGGCGCTGAGCGTGTCGGGCAAGCCCGCGCCGAGGCCAGCTTGTCTTGCCGGGTTCTGACCGAGGCCGGCTTGCAGAACGCAGCCCATGATGCACTCGTCGATGTGGTCCTTTGCAGCGGGGACGGAATCAAGGACCGCCTTGATCGCGATGCTGCCGAGTTTGGGTGAGGGGGTCCGGCTGTACCCGCCGAGAAATCGACCGATGGGGGTGCGTTTGGCGGCAACGATAACGGGCTGGTTGGCGGACAAGGCATGCTCTCCTGCTGAGACTACTGAGCGGAACGGTTCCAAGCCGATCCTAGCCTGTATACAGCCATGATTTGCGACAAGGGGAGTATCAATGGCAGACACCTCGACCGACACCGCCAGACAAGACCATATCGCCGATGAAAGCGTGTACATCGCTGAAACTGCCCACGGCCCGATCCGCTTTCTGGCAGACACCGGAATCCTAAAATGGCGAGCTCAAACCCTGCTTACGAAAGAGCCKGACACAATCGAGTGGATCGAGCGTTTCGAGCCGGGCGATGTCTTCTGGGACATCGGTGCCAATGTCGGCGTGTACTCGCTGTACGCCGCCCGAGCCGGGAAGATTTCTCGTGTGCTCGCCTTTGAGCCGTCGCCTTGGAACTTTACAGCGCTCGTGCGATCGGCTCAGCTCAACGGCTGGAGCGACCGCATCGCTTCATACTGTCTTGCGGTCTCAGACCAGACCAAGCTCGATACGCTGCACATGAAACACGCGTTCTTCGGGTCGGCACAGTGCAGCTTCGGCGAGCCCGTTGACCAATGGGGCGGTGAGCTCGATGTCGCTTTCGAGCAAGCCTCAATAGGGTTCTCGATTGATCGGTTCATCGAGGTCTTTGAACCACCGTTTCCGAATCGAATCAAGATCGATGTTGACGGCCTCGATGGCGCGATCGCCGAGGGGATGCGTGAAACGGTTCTCGATGAGCGAGTCAGGAGCGTGTTGATCGAAATCGATGAGGCCCGCACTGGCGAGCTTGATCGCGTAAGAAAAATCATGTCCGCCGGCGGACTCGAAWTGACCAACCCACCTCCACAAGGCGGTTGGGTCGAATCCAACAACTTCTGCTTCGCAAGGCCGGGGTTTTAGGCTCTTTGTCTTTGGCCCAACCACCGCAAACCATCGGGCATAGGCTTCACCCCATCACCAGCCCTGAGCCTTTGGAGTGAGCCATGCCGAGCGAATCTGTCCATCTTCCTGCCAACACCAACCAGGCCCTCGGGATCGCCGAGTACGCCATCGACTTTATGAAAAAGGGCAACCCGGACCAGACGGTCCTCGACCGGACCATCATGTTCCACACCGATGCTTGCCTCTGCGGCCTATCCGCTCTGGCGCTGGGCACCAACGCGCCGACCGTCCTCCGAGATGAGGCCCTTGGCTACCCCGTCGGCGAGGCAACCCCAAAGATCGGCAGCGTCGAGAGAACCGGTGCGACCGTCTTTGGATCTGCGGTGCTCGTCTCGCCCGAGAAAGCAATCCTCGCAAACTCCTCGGCGGTCCGCGAGTGGGATTCCAACGGCACCAACTTCGGCTACGACCCGGATCGCGGCAACACCGCGGGCGAATTCGGGCACAACGATTTTTACCCGGTTGCACTGGCAGCGGCCCAAATGACTGGCAACGACGGCGCGTACGCGCTCCTGGGTATGGCCCTCTCCGACGAGATCCGCGGCAGGCTCGCAGAGGTCTTTAGCCTCAAGACATACAAAGTTGACCATGTCGTTCACGGCGCAATCGCATCGGCTGCGGTCTTTGGCGCGATGATGGGCGCTGATGCCGAGCAGATCGAAAGCGCCATCGGCATGGTCGTCGCGCACGCGATCCCATTCCGAGCGATCCGCGCTGGCAAGCAACTCTCTGATTCCAAAGGCGCTTCGGCAGCCATCAGCACGGAGTTCGCCATCACCGCGATGAAGCGTTCGATGAACGGCTTCATGGGACCACGCGATATTTTCCGCAACCCCGAAGCAATCTTTAGAATCTTCGAAGGCCCGGGGCAGATGTTCGTCGCCACCGGCAAGAAAGCGACCAACGCCGAGAACGCTGACGCTTCGCCGTTTGATCTGCACCTCTCGATGTCGGGCACAAACTTCGCCGTTATGGGCATGCACTTTAAGCTGGGCTTGTACGAGCACCAATCTGCCGGTGCGCTGCAAGCGATGCTCGACCTGCTTGAAAAGTGCCCTTCGCTCATGGACGACGCCGACGGCGGCAAAATCGAGAAGATCAAAATCATCGCCTACGAACCCGCGTTCGGCATCATCGGCGACCCCGCAAAGCGAAACCCCACCACACGCCAGAGCGCCGACCACTCGATGGTCTATATCGTTTCGACCCTGCTCCGCAAGGCGCTCTCGACAAAGAAGGTGGGATGGAAAGAGCTGATGCTCGAACCCGCTGACTACGGCGACTCGGCGATCTACGACTCGCGCACACGCGCACTCATGGACAAAATCGAGTTCGAGCACGGCGGCAAAGACTACGACGACAAATACCCGGACGGCATCCCAACCAGCGTCGTCATCACCGACACCGACGGCTCCGCGTACGAGTCCGGCCTCGTCATGTACCCCGGCGGCCACGCGCGCAACAAGACGGTTGACCTCAACGACATCCTTACCCACAAGTTCCAGCTTCTGGGCAAACTCGCGTTCGAGAAACCAGAGCCGATCATCGAACGGTTCAACAGCATCGCAACCCTCAACGCCGACGAGCTTCGCAACATCAACGACTACGAAATTATTGTCCGCGGCTCGTTCAAATGAGCAAATCAATCTGCGTCTATTTAGGCGCTCGCTCTGGCAAAGGATCGGCGTGGGCCGAGGCGGCAACAACAGCAGGCAACGCCATCGCAGAAGCCGGGCACACGCTCGTCTACGGCGGCGGGCAGCTCGGGCTTATGGGCACGATCGCCGACAGTGCGCTGGACGCCGGGGGCCGGGTCGTGGGCGTCATCCCAAAAGCCCTTGTCGATCTCGAACAGGCGCACCCGAGGATCGACGAGCAGCACATCGTCGAAAACATGCACGAGCGCAAGGCCAAACTCACCGAACTCTCAGACGCCTTCCTCATCCTCCCCGGCGGCTTTGGCACGCTCGACGAGCTCTTCGAAGCCATCACCTGGCGGCAACTCAACTTCCACCAGAAACCAATCGCCATCTGGAATGTCAACGGCTACTACGATGCGCTCTGGGATTTCCTTCAGAACGGCAAAGCGATCGGCTTTATGCCGGAGGCAACATTTGAGTCGCTGTATATTGATAGTGATTTAGATGTGTTGCTCGGGCGACTGGTATAACTCTCTCCCCGTAGGGGTGGCGTCCCGCCGCCCGTGTATTTGCCAGCACAAGTCGCACAGGACGGGCGGCTAGAAGCCACCCCCACAGGGAGATTATTCCCTTGCCGCTATCGGAAACGAGACCATGCTCCGGTAGCCGTCGTGGTCGTATGMYCGCACGCCGAAGAACCARTTGTCTTTRCTCAGATCRACCGTGCCTTCKGTWSTRTTGCCRAYRTCTTGSGTGTGTTGCCAGASWGGRCTGGTYGTGTCTCGCCAGACGATYTCGTAGCCYGCRACATCGDAYTCGGGCGAGGCGKYCCAGCGGAGYGTGGTGTCGTTGGTYAGCTCRGCGRTGATGATCCGCGCGTTGSSCGGWGCYGATGGTGCGCTGGCGAGGTGGACGATGCCCGCAGCGTTGAGCCTTGCCACATCGGCGATATACCCGGCATCAATGAACTCGATAAGGTCACCGAATTGCTTGCCGTCTTCGGTSCGGACATCTTGATGCTGGTGGTCGTAGTTCTCGTAGACCTCGGTCATGCGGACCGCCGCGAAGCCGGCTTCGTTGAAGCCGGTGTGGTCCCCGCCGCGGAGGAAGCGGTCTGGGCGAAATATGAGCCTTGGTTTGACGGGTAGATCGTGCTGATTGGCGATGTCGTGCATGTACCGAGCGAGTTGGCGCGATGTGCTGTCGGATTCTGCCGAGAGAGAGCGGAGCATCCTGATCGCGCTCGTGGCTCTTCCTTCTCGTGCAAGGATCGCGGTCGGGATGCCTTCCGAGAACATGCGGACTTCGCCGCGAGCCTCGCGTCCGCCGGGGCCGGTCGGGTCGCCGACGATGTCATTGCTCAGAACAGCACGGATATCTTTTCCTTCATCGCTCGCCAACCCCGCGTGCCGGCGGGCACCGTAAAGCCCCTGCTCCTCGCCGGCGACTGGCATGATGATGACCGTGGCTTCGAGTCGTTCGCGCATGATCGCCCGGGCTACCGCGAGGCAGACRACCGTGCCCGAGCCGTCGTCGTTGGCACCGGGTGAAAGCGCCTCGGCATCGAGTGCGCCGCTGGCTCGCGAGTCGTAGTGACCGATGACATAGTACAGCCTGGACTTGGCATTGGGATCACTGCCGGGGATCGTGCAAACGACATTGACCACATCGGTGTCCGTCGTGATCCGCCTGCCATCGGCTTTGACGACATGCGTTTCGAGCACGACGGTCACATCATCCCGCCCCGCMTGTGCTGCGTACCGCTCGAACTCCCCCGCGAGCCACCGCCGGGCAGCCCCGATGCCCTCGGTATCAGAATCCGTCCGCGACATCGTGTGCCGGGTCTTGAACGCAACGAGCCGCTCCAGATCCGCAAGAACATGCTTCGACGAGATCGAAGAAGTCACCCGCTGGACCACCTCCTCCGGTGGCTCGACGAAACCCAAACTCCCAGCGACAACAGCAGCGGTGAAGATCATCATGGGGGCAGTGTACTACAGCCTCGCTCGCTCTTCGGGCTCATCAAGACAGATGAGGGGCTTCTTTTCCTCCCTCCCCTTCGGAGGAGAGGGCTGGGGAATGGGTTCTTTCTTTGCGTATACCAAGCCGGGGGATGGCAATCCCTCGGTCTTTTAGATTACTATTTCAATCGGACGGTTTCAATGTGTTCGCGGAAGAGGACCGATGGATAGCGATCCATAGGCTTGACGGATCTGAAAATGTACCGGTTGATGGAACCAATCCGGATCCTGTGCGTCAAACAAGAGACATGTCCAACTCTTGGGCGTGGGGGTCTTGTTAGGAGGGTCGACGATGAACCTGCTTCCGGTTTGTGTGGTTGTCATCGCGGGGGCCACCACCGCCCAACCCGGCATCGTTGCTATTGGCGACTTGCCGGGCAGTGTACCAGTCAGTAGGGCATTTGGAGTTTCTGCTGACGGCTCAGTCGTGACCGGGAGTTCTTTCGCATTTGATGGTGGAACACCGATCCGGTGGACCCGCGAGGGCGGGCTCGAAGCGCTGCCACGCGTTCCAGACAGTA
>NVSP01000043.1 GCA_002732755.1 Phycisphaera sp. | reverse complement strand
CCGCGACAGACTTGGTTTTGCGGGTTGTGGAAATGTTACGTGACCTTGGGGTGGTCGGCAAATTTGTCGAATTTTATGGCAGTGCCCTTGCCGAACTGACTCTGGCAGATCAGGCCACCATTGCCAATATGGCTCCGGAATATGGGGCGACCTGCGGCTTCTTCCCAATCGACACCGTCACCCTCGACTACCTGCGCCTGACCGCCCGCACCGAACACGAGATCGCGCTGACCGAGGCGTACGCCAAGGCCAACGATTTCTGGTGGGAGAAGGGCACGCCCGAGCCTGATTACGCCGCGGTTCTTGAGCTTGATCTTTCGACGGTTGTGCCGAGCCTTGCCGGTCCGAAGCGGCCACAGGATCGGATTGAGCTGACAAACATGAAGAGTGCGTTCGCCACAGCACTCGCCGCCAAGGTCGGGCCGCAGGGGCTGGGCGTACCGGCGGGCGAGATGAACAACACCGCCGAGGTTGTTCACACCGCGGCAAGTCATCCTGAGAATATAGGTGATATTTCAACACTCAAACACGGCTCGATCGTCATCGCTGCCATCACGAGTTGCACGAACACGAGCAACCCCGATGTCATGCTCGCGGCGGGCTTGGTTGCGCAGAAAGCGAACGCGCTGGGTCTTAAGCGCAAGCCGTGGGTGAAGACCTCGCTGGCGCCCGGCTCGCAGGTTGTCACCGAGTACTACGACAAAGCGGGCCTGACCGGTGATCTCGATGCGCTCGGGTTTACGACGGTCGGCTACGGCTGCACGACATGTATTGGAAACTCGGGGCCGTTGCCGCCCGAGATCGAAGAAGCGATCGGAGTGGGCAAGCTTGCGGCCGCCAGTGTGCTCTCAGGCAACCGCAACTTTGAGGGGCGGATCCATCCGAAGATCCGGGCGAACTACCTTGCAAGCCCGCCTTTGGTCGTGGCGTACGCGATCGCTGGGACGGTCGATATCGACCTGCACAATGATGTCATCGCGACAACACCGGGCGGCAAAGATGTGTATCTCAAGGACATCTGGCCCACGCAGGCCGAGATCCGCGAATTGAACCAGCGGTGCATCAGCCCCGACCAGTTCGCCGACAAATACGGCGGCATCTTCACCAGCAACGAAACATGGAACGCTATCCCCGTTTCAAAGAGTGAGCTGTACCCGTGGAACGACGATTCGACCTATATTCAGAACCCGCCATTCTTTGAAGGTATGACTGAAGAGGCGCCCGGCTTTGGTTCAATCCACGGTGCCAAGGTCTTGTGCGTGCTCGCCGACAGCGTGRCGACCGACCACATCTCCCCCGCGGGGCGCATCGAGCCGGAAACGCCGTCGGGGCAGTACCTGATCGGTGCGGGCGTCGCCAAGAGCGCGTTCAACAGCTTTGGTTCTCGGCGCGGCAACGACCGGGTCATGACGCGGGGCACCTTTGCCAATGTCCGCGTCCGAAACGGGCTTGCCAAGAACGGCGACGGCAGCATCCCCGAGGGCGGATGGACCAGAAACTTTACAAAAGGTAAAGGCTGGGACGCGCCGGTCGAGTACATCTACGACACGGCGATGGACTACAAAGAAGCGGGCACGCCGCTGGTTGTGCTGGCGGGCAAGGACTATGGCATGGGCAGCTCGCGCGACTGGGCCGCCAAGGGCACGCTGCTGCTCGGTGTCAAGGCCGTCATCGCCGAGAGCTTCGAGCGGATCCACCGGAGCAACCTTGTGTTCATGGGTGTCTTGCCTTTGGTGTTTAAGAAAGGCGACAGCGCCGCGAGTCTTGGGCTTGATGGCACGGAGATATACGACATCGAGCTGCCTGATTCGATGGAACCGGGCACGATGATCGCGGTCAAGGCGACCAAGGCCGATGGGAATGCTGTGAGCTTTGAGTGCAAGAGCAGGATCGACACCGCGGTCGAGGTCGAGTACTACCGCAACGGCGGTATCCTGCAAACAGTCATTCGCAAAAAGCTGAATGAATCAAAGATCAAGGCGTGAGTGTTCGTATCGAGCTGATCTCGGCAGAGGACACTCGCCCGATCCGGCACGCGATCCTCAGGCCGGGCATGCCGGTTGAGAGTTTGATCTACCCGGGCGACGATGCCCGGGCGACCTTTCACATGGGTACCCGCGATGGCGCGGGGGCCTTGGTCGGGATCATCTCGTTCTATGACGAACCCATCCCCGGAACAATTGCGCCCGCGTGGCGCATCCGCGGCATGGCGACACTGCCCAAGCATCGCGGCCTCGGTCTTGGCGCCAAGCTTGTCGAGACGGGCATCGCGCAGGCGCACCGAGCACACCAAGGCCCGATCTGGTGCAACGCCCGCACGACTGCTGCCGGGTACTACGCGAAGCTTGGGTTTGACCAGTGGGGTGATGAGTTTGATATTACGGGTATTGGGCCGCATGTTGTGATGGTGCGAGTAGTAAAACCACGGTGTGAGAAGCAATGATTGAATCTTTCTTTTGCTCATATAGAAACGCCCCGTGCGATTGCTCGGGGCGTTTTGTGCTCTAGTGCGAAGGTCACACCAAAGCTCAGGGGGCGTGTTTGTTCTTTTGCTTAGACGCTACAGATACCACGCTGGTTCCCAAGAGCTTCAAAATAATGTGTGATTGATCGGGGACTTTACTGATTCGTGCTTTCCATATGTAATTCTCACGGTGTCGCGACACTTGCAACTTCCGCTGCTGGCCAGAGCAGCGCAAAGACCACGCCTGTCGCCAGTGCATAGATCACGCCATCGATTGCATCGGTGAGAAAGAACCGTGTGCGTTTGCCGAACCAGATGCCCTCGGGGATGCCGCCGAGGACGTGGGCGAGGAATGCAGCAGTTGTCGCAACTTGGAATACTTCCATGAACGAGCTACCCGCGGGCCTTGCAAGGCCTGTTAGATAGGCCACGAGCACGCTGACCAGTACGAAGTAGCCGAGGGTCAATGCCATATTTCGGCCCATGCTGGGCTTGCCGGCCCAGATATCGATCACGCCCCACGGCCCCTTGTTGTACATCGCCATCTTGTCCGGGTTCTTGAATTCTGCATGGTCGGCGCAGTTTGGGAACATGTACCTGCCCGGCTTGATGCCCGAGCTGTTGACAAGATCGATGACCTCATCCTGTTGGGGGCAATACGCCACATCCGCCCTGTGGTACTGGAGCGCCGCCCACATGAGGAAGCTCAGAAAGAAGGTTGCTGCGGTCACAGCGGCTATCGGGACCCAGAGTTCGAGAATTGGCATGGTGTTCTCCCATTGTGATGCCCAGAAGTGGACATAGCGTGGCAGATTACCGGACAAACCTAAACCATGCAAACCAAAGGGTTTCAATCTGCCTTGTCATTGGATAAGGTGGTGACAGACTACCCGAGGGGGAAGAGGAGCAAAGTCTATGCGTACATCATCAAAAATCGTTTCACTCGCGCTGTCAGCTTGCGCGGGCCTCGCATCGGCACAGGTTTCAACCGTGCCATTTGTCAGCGGCCTGGACCGCCCGGTCTACATGGTGCCTGCACCAGGTAGCCCCGAGCAAATGTTTGTCATCGAGCAAGAGGGCGCCATCCGCGTCATCGACAACGGCGTGCTGCTGCCAACTCCGTTTCTTGACATCGACCCGATCGTTGTCGGGGGGACCAACGGCGGCAACGAGCAGGGCATGCTCGGGCTTGCCTTCAACCCGGACTACGAAACCAGCGGCCGATTYTTTGTCTACTACATCGGYGCTGGCTCTGACACATAYGTCGTCGAATACACRCGYTCGGYKGGTGACCCGAACATCGCCGACGCWGGCTCGGCRCGGATCATCCTCACGATCGATCAACCGTTYAGCAAYCAYAACGGCGGCTGGATGGACTTTGGKCCTGACGGCTTCCTCTACATCGCAACCGGTGACGGCGGTGCCGCCAACGATCCGGGCAACCGCGCCTCGAACCTGCAACTGCTTCTTGGCAAGATGCTCCGCATTGATGTCAGCGATGACCAGGTCACCTACACCGTCCCGCCCAGCAATCCGTTTGTCGGCGTGAGCGGACTCGACGAGATCTGGTCGTATGGCCTGCGCAACCCGTGGCGCTCAAGTTTTGATGTCATGACCGGTGATCTCTGGATCGCAGATGTCGGCCAGGGTTCGCGTGAAGAGGTCAATTTTCAGCCCGCTTCTAGCACGGGCGGCGAGCACTACGGCTGGCGTTGCCGGGAAGGGTTCATCGAAAACCCAGCTTTCAACGGCTGCACACCGRCKCCCCCCACAGGGTTCACCGAGCCGGTCCACGACTACTCTCTCGCAGGGGCTCCGTGTGCYGTCACGGGSGGMTACTTCTACCGCGGCTGCGAAGTCCCGGARTTTGAAGGTAAGTACATCTTCGGCGACTACTGCGCCGGCGATGTCTGGACGCTCGACCCGAGCAACGGCTACGCGGTTGCCTTGGTTGCAGACCAGGGCTTTGGACTCAGCTCCTTTGGGCAAGACGCTGCTGGTGAGTTGTATGTCATGGACCTCTTTGGAGGCACCATCGAGAAGTTCGTCTCGGCAAGCGCCGTCGATGACAACAACAACGGCATACCGGACGCTTGCGAGGTTTGCCTCCCAGATGTCAACGGCGACGGCATGCTCACGCCGACAGACTTCACCGCGTGGATTAACGCATTCAACAACAACCTACCCGAATGCGACCAGAACGGCGACGGGACCTGCACACCGACTGACTTCACGGCTTGGATCGCAAACTTCAACGCCGGCTGCTAAAATGCCCGCAGATAATCGTTTCACTCCGACCGGGTGGCCAATCGTGGCCGCCCTGTTTTTTTGCGCCCAAAACTGTCTCTGAACGAATCAGACGCGGAATCAGTGGTGATCGAGAGATCACAGCCAGCACAGGCCACACAGGCGATGCCGAACCCCGATGTGTTACACGAGCGCAACATGGTCATCGAAAGAAAGAGTTGGCGATGTCCCCTACTGCATCCACTGCACTTAGAATTGATGATATGGACATGAATCCCCCACTCCCACGGTTGTTCGCACTGGTCATCGCCCTCTCCGGGCTTTCAGCGAACGCTCAGATATACACCACMGAYCCGCTCATGATGGCGCAGACGATGTACGACGGCGAYGTCCCGATCATCGARCCWCGCGGGCTGTCGCTGCACAACCCGCTCGGRRATGACGATGCGYTGGTGCCGRTTRTCAGCACAACTCGGCAGGGGCCGCTGTCCTATGACGTGACRTTTACGTTTACSAAYACGACMKCRACAAGCAAGCCGCTGGGCAGGATCTGTATGGGGRCGATTGCCCTCGGTGAAGACATTACTATCTACGATCATAACCAAGTCTCAAGGTTCAGAAACACGACATACGACGCCTTCATCGGCACAGGCTGGAGATATCCCGGCACCGCTTACAGCCCGGCTATGGTCATCATGAACGAGACGCATGTCGTCGGCGTAAGCATGTTGTATCCGGTAATGGAGTACAAGCACGACATGCTTGTGCGCCTTGTGAGGCTTGGCGGGGTGTTCAAGGGGCCGCCCGAGGGTCGCGGCTGGATGGTTGCGTTCGACCTGAACAACGCACCGGGTGTCAGCAGCTATTCAACAATTGCCAACGAGGCAATGCTCGAGCCGGGCGCAACACGCGGCTACACCCTGTGTGTCCGGGTCATGAAACGCCCCGATCCGTTCCCGGCAACGCACGAGCGACAGGACTGGCTTGGGGTGCTCGAGCCGTACCGCGACTACTTCCAATCTCGCTACGGCCCGGTTGCCTACGAGCGCCGTGCCAAGCCTGTGTACGGGATTCAGATCGCGCACCAAGTCACGACAAACTCTCAGAATACGCGGGGATGGACAGTACCAGCTACTCGCCCTGATCGGCTCGGCTTTGCTCCCCTCGTCAACTACCACATCGAGCACGACTACGGCTTTGACAATGTCATGGTATGGGCACCGAGTGGGTTGTTTGATCGAAACCAGAGACTCAACTACCCATCACGCTTTACCGCTGGCTGGCTCGACAGCGRCAGGCTACGCACCGCAACGGACCAGATCGGTTTTCCAGCTATCCCTCGGTCCGGCAAGGAACTTGGCCTCTGGTGGGGCCGAGCCGCTCAGCACATGGACCGCTGGAACGATGATGAGGCTGAGAACCTAGACCCTGACAATCCTGAACACATGAGCACAGTGTATCTCCAGATGGATCTTGCGCAAGCTGTGAGTGCCACGATGATCGGGCTTGATGCGTTCACTCATAAGCACATGCCGGTCTGGAAGCAGAAACCGTATATCGAGGATCTTCGAAACCGATACGCCGGTATTTCATTTATCACTGAGCAGATGTCAAGTGATGTCATGCACGCGGTGGCACCCTCGTCCAACCGGGCCTATTCAGCCAACGGTGTCCCGAAGGACAGGGAAGAGGACTACCACAGACTGGGGCTCCCGTTCTATCTTGCGGACTATCTGAACCCGGGCCACGAATCATGGGCGTTCTGGCGGTACGCAGAGATTCTTCGCGCCGACCCGACACAAACAATAGACTCGGCTCGGCTTCAGCGTGATGTTGAACGGATCGCCCGCAACGGCTACACACCCGTGCTCACAGGCATTCGGCTAGGACTTGAGAACCATTCAACCGTCAACGCCGATGAGACCTGGCTCCTCACCCAACCAAGCGAAGGCGGCGACCAGAACTCCGATGACGACACATCACCCGACGGCGACAATGGCGGCGACAACCGGGGGTCAGACGATGACACCGGCGACGACACCAATCCGGATGGTGACAGCTCGACAGATGTAAAGCCCAAGCACGAGCCGGGCAGGGTCCACTACATCACACTCCCAAACGGTCGGCGACTGCGGATTGTCTCAAAGTAACGGCATTGGTCGTGTCCTTATTAAATCGGCCTCCCATTTTGATGCTGCGTGTAACCCGGTGATAACCCGCCCCCCCCATACATGGGGAAGCGGCACACCGGCACACTACGCCACGCTCTTGGTGCCCTACTCCGGGGTACCTCCTCTTTGCCTTCGTGGACTTTGAGCGACAAATCACACAGTTCAGCGGATTGAGCAGTCTCACCGCCTGATATTGACCGGAAGACATCCACTTCTGTGGCTTCGGTACGCACTCATGTGAGTTGTTATCGAAGCATAACCGTGGCGTTTTCGGAGGCGTTTCTCCTGTGGCTGGCTCTGATCTAAACCAACTCAAGATCCCGCTCAGGCTCAACAAGACCATTGCGCAGATGATCTCGAAGCAGCAGCTCGAAGACAGCCGTCACCCAAAGCGAAAGTCCAAGCGTCTATCGGTTGCTCCGGGCAAACGGATTCTGATGGAGTTTGAGCGCGCCGACGGGAAAGTGATTGCGGACGCGATAATCCGTGATGTCTCCGACGACGGCGCGGGGCTWTGGATCGGSTGCTTTATCCACCCAAATACAAAGTGCTGGCTCACACTGCCTTCATCGCACGGCGCCGAGTTTATCATCGAGGGCAATGTCCGGTGGTGCAAGCACTTTACGCACTCGGTCCATGAGATCGGGATTCAACTCAGAGCCGACGATGCCAAGATATTGGYTGAGGCGCTTTCGGATCATATTGAAAGCCCTGCTGGACGGATCATCGATGTTCAATCCGAGATCAGACAGATTGTTCAGGATCTCAAAAAGAGCACCGAGACGGGGCTCACCGCCGAGGCGACTCAGCAGCTCTCTGACCGGCTCGCGACTCTGATTCTGACCAAATAGAATACCTGATCAATCAGTTAAGTTTTA
Organism: Phycisphaera sp.; assembly: GCA_002732755.1. GTDB lineage: Bacteria > Planctomycetota > Phycisphaerae > Phycisphaerales > UBA1924. Next base: position 7,491 of record NVSP01000043.1, on the reverse strand, counting down.
GTCACCGATCTTCAACACTCTAAATCCAGTATCAAGACCGGGCATGTCTTTCTTTGCCGAGACGCCGGCACGCCGGATGCGTTCCTTTGCAAGCTCCGCGATAGTCCGGGGTTTACCTATATTGTCACAGAATGAAGCAGCCGCGGCGTGGATGGGCTTGCCCGAGTCGAGTTTCTCWGCRATCTGCACGAGMATAAAGCGGCGYTCAATGTTGTCCTSGGCAGTCGCGGCRAARAYCGCCTCGGYGAATGTCCCCGATCCTGCAAAGAAATCCAGCACCACAGAATCTGCATCTGATGCAATCTGCGACACCAGAAACGACAAGAGCTTGACCGGCTTTGGGTATGAAAACACATCTCGGGAACCGAGCGTCTTTGCGATGTCCTTTGCTCCCGAATCGGTCCCGCCGAGGGCATCGCCAAGAAGCGAGAGAAGAGGGATCGTATCGTTCTGGTACTCATTTAGAAACGATTTTTGCATCGGCCAACCCGAATCGTTCGCAGGGAAAAGAACCCGCCCCTCTTCGATCATGCTGTCAACGGTTGACTCGCTAAACGCCCACCGGGCCTTGAACTCCCGCCCGGTTTTTGGCTCAACAATGCTGTACTCCGCCCCACCACTCACGGTGGACTTCATGTTGTCTTTCTTCCATGGCCCACGCGGATCGTTGTCCGGATTCGAAAACGCCGAGTTGTCTCGCGGTCGGCCTTTGAATCGAAAGCGGGTCGCATCGCGCGCATAGACAAGGATGTACTCGTGGTTCTGTGTCACCATTTTGCGTGGCGGGACACCCTTGGCACCCGCCTTGGTCTGCCACACAAAGTCAACGACCCGGTTCTCTCTGCCGAAGATCTCATCGAGCAGGCATGTGAGCCGACCGACTTCGTTGTCATCAACCGAAACCGCGATCGCGCCGTCGTCGCGCAGAAGCGTTCGCGCAAGTATCAGCCGGGGCAGCAGCATCGAAAGCCATTTTGCATGAAACCGCCCAGCCGACTCGGGGTTGTCAACCAACGGCTCACCAGACTCCGACACCTGCTTTGACCGCACAAGATACTCGGCCTCGCTCTCGATCCGGTCGTCGCCGTACACAAAGTCTCGCCCGGTGTTGTACGGCGGGTCGATGTAGATCAGCTTGACCGTGTCCCGATGCGTTTCCTGGAGCAACTTGAGCGCATCAAGGTTGTCACCTTCAATGAAGATGTTCTGCGTTGTGTCGAATTCAACGCTTTCTTTGGGAACAGGCACAAAGGCTTTGGTGCAAGGGGTGTGTGCCGCTCGCAACGCTTCGCGTTTGCCGGGCCAATTCAACCCAAACCATTCTAGTGAATCCTCTGTGATGACCTGCCCCCTAATGTTAGATATTAGGATGTGGCACACGACTAGGTTCTGTTTGACGGATCGAATCAGTATACTCAGACTCGCCCTGAAAAGGTTGAGAACGTGGTTTTTGATACCCGATTGAGGACCAAATTGAYYYSYMWMMYMKRRMSKWKYWGCTMARWMWMMYKMTYKGAATNMCSWKKWCMGRWRSMYCSMYWWTAGCTTCTTCAATCTCTTCTTGCACAGACTCTACTTTCAGCATATCGAACACTATAAGCTCGATTCTTGCGGTCCTCTGGCCGTTGAGATGATGCAAAGCCATCGGACGTTGTACTACTTTGACCTCAACTCCGTCCCGCCGCCAATCATCAATCGCGTATAGGGATTGGAATCCATCATCGCTTTCCATCATCACAGTAACTCGACCATCAAGGGCTGTGCGCCCCGTGCCGATCCGAACAGCGAAATCCGCGGCCGCCTCCTGCTCGGTCATGCCTCGTTCTGCGAGACGTACAGGATCAAACTCAATGGATAGCTCTGATTTCGTCGCACGGTCATCGCCCCATATCAACTCCACCCCCTGCATTGAAGCGCAGCGGTGAATGAGATCGTCCCGGATGATATCGATCTGATCCCAATCGGACCCGGTGATTGCAACTGCAATTGTCGCTCCGCGTTGTTCGGGCCATGGGCGTCTGATCGATTGTACAGAGATCCCCGGTATTGGGTTCAAGATATACTCAAACACGCCCTGGATGTCAATTGGGCCCAGAGCAGTCAGCAGAATCGAATGGGGAGATTCGCTGTCTATCTCGACAAGCACATCCTCGACAAGCACATCGCTGCTCAAGCCTTTGGCAATAAAGCTGGCGACTTCAAAGGCCTCCGGATAGGTCGTTCCTAGCGGTGTAGCAAGCTGCACCACGGTAGTCTGTGCCGTTTCGACCTGTTCAACGCTCAGATTCGATATCGCGTTACATCCGGCGAGAATACTCTGCAGTTCAGTTGCACCGTGAGTCTGGCTCGGGTCCAACCACATACGCAGTGTGACCGCGTTTGCTCCATTAAGTGAGCTGCGTGTATTGACGGGTGCCTCGACTATGACAACGCGAGCCAAGTCTTGGATCTGGATCTCTTGTCCGGATCTCTTGGACACAACGGCTTCCTCGAKCGCCATTAGAGYGAAATCGGCATCACCCAACAYGCCTATCGCCGTGAATACATCGGAAACGYTTAYATCMAACAWTCGGCATCGGGGTTCATCAAGACGGACCTCCATATGGGGCCCAGTTTCAATCACGCCGGACAGTTCTACGCTCGCACCAATGGACCAAAGACGAGCTTCCAGTTCATGTGCGTGCCTGGAAAGCTCTTCTGTCGTTAGATCTCCATGCAACACAACGAGAGTCCAAGGCCRCATCGCATCGCGATGGACTGCCGCTTGGACACGAGGCTTGTCCGGCAGTAGATCGCTGAGTGCTTCTGCCGCTTTACCCACGCGTTTGAGATCTGCGGCGGCGATGCTCGCCACACCAAATGAGATCGCAACTTCTACCGATCCATCACGAAATACTGTCGAGTAATTCTGGAGTCCAGACAACGATCCGAGAGTCGCAGCAATATCAGCATCCAATTTACTCTCAAGCTCACTGGCTATCCAGCCGGGCATCTCCCATGTGACATAGACATCTGGACGCAGCGCGCGTTCACGCATGATTCCGCGGGCCAAAGACGCCGCTTCTGCTGCGTATTGGCTATCCGAAAAATCAACAATGAACCGCTCGTACCCTTCCAGTGAATCCGCTTTCAACACTAGATTCCAGCTTGTATTTTCCCCCGTACTTTCATCCTTGCCACACGAACTCATCATGCTGACTGTGATAGCAACGAGAAGTATGGATGATTTAATCATTGTTAAAAATCTATACCATCTAGTATCGCTGCAAAGCTGACCGCCAAATCCCCTGCAAACGGGGTAAACACATAGAATCAACTGGGGAGGTTAGCGCATCACCATACAAAATGGCGCGACGAAAGGCGAAAGTACCCCCCGATGGACTCGAACCATCAACCCGCTGATTAAGAGTCAGCTGCTCTACCGATTGAGCTAGGGAGGCCAAGCAGCAAGTCTCCCTGCTGCAAGCGGCGGGATTATAGTCCGGTGGGCCTCGGGCGTCTATCTATGATTTGGCCACCAAGCTGCCCTTTGCGAGATGAGAGGGGCAAACAACTAAGTAGCCCATTTGTTTGTATTGTGTTTGCCAGCTCTGAGGTATCTCGTCGCCGGTTTGTGATTGACTGATTCTGGACCTCGGTCTAGTGTTGCAGCCCTCATGCWGCTTTSGACCGGGTGGTCTKRWWSKNTGCTKRGGCAGGTATWGACCCATCGGGCCMARCRRCCCGTGMTGWCTGAGGATTTGCCATGCTTCCTGTTCAACGCCAGAGTCACGGCCGGTCGCGTCGYCGCCGRTCGCACGATGCACTGACMCCYGTCAAGCCYGCGATCTGCCCCGTCAGCGGCATGCCAAAGCTCAACCACCGCGCGTGCGCSGAGTCWGGCTATGTCCGYCCCGGRYTGACCATYAAGGTCMGMAAGCTCGGCATCGGCRTCGAGCGGGATTGATTCCCCGATGCGGATCGCAGTTGATGTAATGGGCGGAGACAACGCCCCCGRCGACATCCTCMGWGGATGCRTWGCGGGGCTYGAGTATCTCGCRCCCGAAGAYCARCTCGTGCTTGTTGGTACWCRWTCWRAAATYGAAGAAGTGCTCAGCGARATCGGYGTCAACGACGACCGRCTCGTCATCCACGCAACWACCCARGTCATCGAGATGGCWGAGTCTCCCGCCAAGGCGGTCAGAGGCAAGCCGGATTCTTCGATCGTGCAGATGTGTCGGATCTCGTCGCACAAGGTTGACGAAGATGTGCGTTGTGATGCTGCGATCTCYGCGGGCAACACCGGCGCGTGCGTGTCTGCTGGCATCATGCTGATGAAACGGCTCAAGGGCGTGCATCGGCCGGGCATCGCGGTCGCCATGCCGRGCTTCCACGGCCCGATGGTGCTCTGCGACGCCGGGGCCAACCCTGAGCCAACGCCGCAACACCTGTGGCAGTACGCGGTCATGGCGGATGTTGTCAGCCGGCGACTCCTGCACATCGAGAACCCGCGCGTCGCGATCATGAATATCGGTGCGGAAGACTCAAAGGGTACGGGCACCATCAAACAAGCCCGCGACCTGATCCAGTCTTCGCCGGGCCTCAACTACATCGGCTTCATCGAGGGCCGCGAGTTCTTTGAGGGCGTTGCCGATGTGGTTGTCACCGACGGCTTGATGGGCAATGTCGTGCTCAAGACAGCCGAGGGCATGGCAAAGAGCCTGTTCAAGGCGATTCAACATGAGATCCAGGAACTCGACCCGGAACTCATGACCCGGTTTGCGCCGGTTGCAAAGTCGATCTGGTCCAAGAACGACTACCACGAACACGGCGGGGCACCACTGATCGGTGTCAACGGCACGCTGTTCATCGCACACGGATCAAGCCAGCCGCGTACGATTGCAAACGCGATCCGGTCTTGCCGCGAGTATGTAACGACCGGGGTCAACGCTGGGATTGTCGAACGGAKCKSAGWRRTTKMKWYWGCKMKYGYMWSAGYGKSMCKTKSSYYKWMRYSSSYYTWRSTSTTCTSYYSWTTKRTRKKYAMCYRYRMKYAGMKAKTRRSMRAGAGGCCCTTGCCCTATGTCCATCAATTCACCATTTCGATTCGGTATTGAGATCGCGGGTATCGGTGCGCACACACCGGATCGCCTCGTGACCAACAAAGACCTCGAATCGATGATGGATACATCCGACGAATGGATCCAGCAGCGCACGGGCATCAAGCAGCGGTACATCGCAGACATCGAAGGCGGGGAAACCGTCCTGCACCTTGCAAAGGGCGCACTCGAGAAGACACTCGCCGATGCAAAGATGGAGCCGACCGAGCTTGATCTTGTCATCCTGGCGACCATGTCGCAGGAGATGTCCWGCCCWCCCACCGCGTGCCGGCTGGTCAACATGGTCGGCGCGGGCAACGCGGGCGCTTGGGATCTTTCCGCGGCTTGCTGCGGCTTTGTGTTTGCGATGAACAACGCGTTTGGGCTTATGCAGACCGGGCCGTACAAGAATGTCGCGATCATCGGCGGCGACACGCTTTCCAAGTCCGTCGAGTTCAACACCAGAGGCAGAGCCGGCGCGATCCTGTTCGGTGATGCCGCCGCGGGCCTGATCCTCCGCAAAACAGACGACACCTCAAAGGGCCTAATCGCCCAAGCCATGTATTCCAACGGCGATCGCTGGGACGACATCTACATCCCACAAACCTTCCACGACCTCAGCGAGGAAGACAAGAAAGGCAACGACCAACTCGGCTACCTCCACATGAACGGCACGGGCGTCTTTCGCTTTGCGGTAAGCACATTCCCAAAGGTCATCGCCGAGACACTCGAAACCGCTGGCATCGGGGCCGACGATGTCGATCACTATGTCTGCCACCAGTCCAACCTTCGGATTCTCAGCGCCGCCGTCGATCGGTTCGGGCTTGACGAGAGCAAGCTGCACATCAACATCGACAGGTTCGGCAACACAGTCGCCGCAAGCGTGCCGCTGGTGCTCAACGACCTCAAAGAAGCAAACAAGATCCATGAAGGCCAGAAGATAATGTTCGTCGGCTTTGGTGGCGGGCTGACCTGGGGCACGAGCCTCTGGCAGATCTGACCGCATTTCGCCGATACAGACCCCGGCATGCCTGACAACAATCAACCGATTCAGAACACCACCAAACGCAAGGGTGCGGTCCCAAGGCCAGTCCAGCCCGTCGGCGCAGTTTGGGAATCTGTCTCGCCCTTCGACCCGCTCCGGCTCGGCGTGCTCACCTTCCCGTTCCGCCGGCCAAAAACACTTCGGCTGCTCGAAACCGAGTTCTCCCTCACACGCAAACAGGCCTACGCCATCGCGGTCCACGCCGCCAGCCATAAGCGAGTTCAACGCGAGGCGATTCTTGCTGCCTTTAGGTTCTGGCTCATAGCTGCGTTCGGGGTGGTCGTACTGAGCACCATCTTCGGTACGGCTCTCTATGTGCAGTATCAGCGCTGGATACTCACCCTCAAACCCTCAGACCCGGCGACCTTGGCGTCGGTATTACTCGGGATCACATTTGCCGGCATCGGGGTCGGCCTCTGGTTCGCTGCTGAGCGGTGGATCATGGATGGCATCGTCAACCGCGAAATACGCCGATGCTGGGGCGACCAAGAGTGCATCTGGTGCGGCAGGGACATGGCAGGATGCACCGTGGACCGCGAACGATGGGCGATGTGCCCAGAATGCGGCATGCGCTCGCCCATCGGGGCGCGGGCCTCTACCATCTGATCTATGGCAGATGACATGATCATTGTGTGCCCGGGCCAAGGTGCCCAGGCGGTCGGCATGGGCAAGCTCTGGACAGAAACCAGCGCCGAAGCACGCGCGGTCTTTGACGAGGCGGACGCTGTGCTCGCAGACTCCCTCGGCGCGCCGCTGAGCCAGATCTGTTTCGATGGCCCAGCCGAAACACTCAACCGAACCGATGTCAGCCAGCCCGCGCTCTACACCGCAGCGATCGCCTGCTGGCGCGGGCTTTCGGCGCAGCTTGGCCTGGCCGAGGGCGAAGCACCGATCGTCGCCGCTGCGGGCCTGAGTCTCGGCGAATACTCGGCCTTGCACATCGCGGAATCATTCAGCTTTGCAGATGGACTCAAACTCGTCGCGCTACGCGGCCAAGCCATGCAAGCCGCAGCCGAAGCAACCGCAAGCAGCATGGTCGCGCTCGTCGGGGCCGATGAAGACAAGGCACAGGCTGTGTGCGATGAGGCCCGCGCCGATGGCATCCTCGTCTGCGCCAACTTCAATGCCCCTGGGCAGGTCGTGCTCTCGGGCGATGTCGATGCGTGCAAGCGCGCCGAGACCGTCGCCGCGGATCAAGGCGTGCGAGCCGTCGCGCTGCAAGTCGCGGGCGCGTTCCATTCGCCGATCATGCAGCCGGCAGCCGATGCGCTCGCCAAGGCACTGGCTAATGTTGAGATCGCTCCCCCGAGCGTGCCGGTGTGGTCGAATGTGACAGCCAAGCCCCACGCGGATGATGCGGATTCGATC
>NVSP01000042.1 GCA_002732755.1 Phycisphaera sp. | reverse complement strand
CGGGGCGRTRYKYTYKRWRRWYSAKRKKYKMRSSSTYSKYSASKYCRSSKTRAKRYSRCSCRYGSRYKTSMKKSGRMSRCGCGAGNNCGTCACCTTTACGCCGCAGCGGTCGCAGATAATGCCCTTAAACTTCGTGCCGCGGTACTTGCCGCARGAGCAYTCGTAGTCGCGCTCTGGGCCAAAGATCCGTTCGCAGAACAGGCCGTCCTTTTCGGGGCGGTATGTTCTGTAGTTGATGGTCTCGGGCTTCTTCACTTCGCCGTAAGACCACGCGCGGATGTCATTGGGCGACGCGAGCGTCACCTTGACAGCACTGAAGTCGTTCACCCGGTCGTATACAGTCTCAGCCATATCAACTGGCTCCAAGTAATCGGCGGTTACCGCCGTGATTAATCTTCATTTTCGAGACGGTGCAGCGTTTTCATCTGCTCCGCTTCATCTTGTAACTCGGCCCGGCTCTGTGCGAGACGAGCTTCTTTTTGAATAAGCTTCTTTGATTTGCTAAACCGCAAGGACATGTCAATAGGCCGCTTCTGTATACAAAGCATGTATGCTGAAAACACGGCTCCGGCACCAGCAGCCCACAAAGCTATGCTGAGATCGAAAGATCTACCGGCCCATGCAAAGTTGGCCGAAACCAACACAAACATGACCGCCCCACATAGCACAGACGCAAAGACATACTGAAGAGCCACTGCGGCTCTTGCCTTCCATACCTGCAATGTGTTGTCCAGCGCGATCACCATGTGTTACAGCAAGCTCCCGCCTTCAACACGCCGTTTTTCGAGCGTGATGTTCAGGCCAAGGCCCTTGAGTTCGTTGCAGAGCACATCAAACGCGACGGGCATGCCCGCTTCGAGTTTGTTGGTGCCCTTGACCATCGACTCGTAGATCTTGGTTCTGCCTTCGACATCGTCGGACTTGACCGTCAGGAGTTCCTGAAGGATGTACGCCGCGCCGTAGGCTTCGAGCGCCCAGACTTCCATTTCGCCGAAGCGCTGGCCGCCCGTACGAGCTTTACCACCGAGCGGCTGCTGGGTGATGAGCGAGTACGGCCCGGTTGCGCGTGCGTGGATCTTGTCGTCGACAAGGTGATGCAGCTTGAGGATGTACATGCAGCCGACGGTGGTCTTCTGGTGGAAGGACTCACCGGTTCTGCCGTCGTAGAGCTGGATCTTGCCGCCGCGAGGCATGTGGGCGAGTAGCTCGCGCGGGCCAGCGGGGATGCCGCGTTCTTCGATCTCTGCCAGGCGCTTGTCGACATGCTGGTTTGCYTCGTCGACGGCGGCGTGAATTTCATCTTCCGTACAACCATCAAATACTGGTGTGACGGCCTGGAACCCGAGCAACTTGGCTGCCCACCCGAGGTGGACTTCGAGGATCTGCCCGACATTCATGCGGCTGGGCACGCCCAGCGGGTTGAGCATGACATCGACGGATGTGCCGTCTTCCATGAAAGGCATGTCCTGCTCTGAAACGATCCTTGCAATGACACCCTTGTTGCCGTGACGGCCGGCCATCTTGTCACCAACCGAGAGCGAACGCTTGGTGGCGATGTAGACCTTGACCATCTCGAGCACGCCGGTGTTGAGCTCATCGCCCCGCTTCATGTGCGAGACCTTGCGCTGCTTCTCGACCTCGACGGCATCGATGCGGGGCCACTGGAGTTTGTAGATGCTCTCGGCCTCTTCGCGGACTTCCTTGGAGCCCTTGATCCATTTGAGATCGAAGGTGTTGATCTGCTCCAAGATAACCTCGGGGATGTCCGACACGCCGACCTTCTGACGGGTCATGGGGTCGACCATCTCGGTGCCGACGGCTTCGTTGATGCCATCGATCATCTCGCGGAAGCGTTTGATTGCCTCGGCGTTCTGCTCTGCCTCGTACTCCTCGATGTCCTTGGCCAGCTTCTTCTTCTGCTCCTCGTTGAGGTGCATGCGTCTGCTGAACTTCTTGGCACCGATGACCACACCCGATGATCCCGCGGGCACTTCGAGCGAATCGTTTTTCACATCTTCGCCGGCGCGACCGAAGATCGCGTGGAGGAGTTTCTCTTCGGGTGTCAGCTCGGTCTTTGCCTTGGGCGAGACCTTGCCGACAAGGATGTCCCCCGGGCCGACGCGTGCGCCGATGCGGATGATGCCGTCATCGTCGAGATTGCGGAGCATTTTCTCGGAGACATTTGGGATGTCTCGGGTGAACTCCTCGCGTCCCAACTTGGTCTCACGGACCTCGACGTCGTACGAGTCGATGTGGATGCTGGTAAAGACATCGTCCTTGACGATCTTCTCGTTGATGACGATCGCATCCTCAAAGTTGTAGCCGTCGAAGGTGTTGAACGCGACGAGCACATTCTTGCCGATGGCGAGCTCGCCCTTGATGGTCGATGCGCCGTCGGCGATGACCTGGCCTTCTACGACGGTGTCGCCGTCTTCGACCAGCGGGCGCTGGTTGAGGCAGGTGCGTTCGTTGAGCCCGACGAACTTGCGGAGGATGTATTCATCTGACTGATCGATAATGATCCGCTGCGAATCGGCGTAGGTGACGATTCCCGGGCGCCTGGCCTTGACGACCATGCCCGAGTTGTTGCCGACCTCGTGCTCAAGACCGGTCGCGACCAGTGGGGTCTCAATCTTGATCAACGGGACAGCCTGACGCTGCATGTTCGAGCCCATCAGCGCCCGGTTTGCATCGTCGTGCTCGAGGAACGGGATGAGGCTCGCCGAGATGCCGACGATCTGCTTGGGTGAGATGTCGGCGAAGTTCACATCTTCCGAGTGAACTTGCGAGAGCTCGCCGGCGACACGCGCGATGACGGACTCTGCGATCACTTTGCCGTCGGGGTTGAATGCGTCGGCTGGTGCCAGGACCGCTTTCATTTCCTCGTCGGCGCGGAGGTATCTGATGGTACCGGTGACCTTGCCGTTCTTGACCTCGCGGTAGGGTGTTTCGAGGAAGCCGTAGTCGTCGATCTTGGCGTAGAGGGCGAGCGATGCGATGAGGCCGATGTTGGTGCCTTCGGGTGTCTCGATCGGGCAGATTCTTCCGTAGTGAGAAATGTGAACATCTCGAACTTCAAAGCCAGCGCGTTTTCTGTTCAAGCCACCGGGCCCGAGCGCCGAGAGTCGGCGTTCGTGGACAAGGCTCGACAGCGGGTTGGTCTGGTCAACGACCTGCGAAAGCTCGCTGCGGCCGAAGAAGAAATCGATCGCCGACGAGATGCTCTTTGAGTTGACTAGGTCGCTGATCTTGGCCAGCTCGTCTGGGTCCTTGACGCTCATGCGCTCTTGAACAGTTCGGCGGAGCTTGAGGAAACCCTTGCGGAGTTCCTCGACCGCCAGCTCGTCGAGCGTGCGGAGTCGGCGGTTGCCGAGGTGGTCGATGTCGTCGATCGCTGCGACCGGGCGTCCGGTCTTCTGATCGAGGCGGTTGGAGCGGAGATCGAGCAGGTATTCGATGACCTTGAGGAAGTCCTCGCCGGTCATGAACTGCTGGCTTTCGTCGGTTTCAAGGCCGAACTTGCGGTTGATGCGGAAGCGGCCCACGCGCCCAAGGCGGTATCGGTTGTCGTCGTAGAACTTCTCGTAGAAGAGCTGCTTGGCTTTTTCGACCTGCGGCGGGTTGCCGGGGCGGAGCTTGCCGTAGACCTTGAGCATCGCCCGGCCGTGGTCGGTGTCTGCCGTGACCTCATCAAGTGCTTCTTCAGAAATCGTGTTGAGAATCAACACATCCGATGGGTTCTGGATGACCTTGACCTTCTTGAGGGCCGAGACCTGGATCACCTCGGCGGCTTCGCCGAGCTGGCACCCGACATGCACGATCTCTTCGCCCGTCTCCGTATCGATGATCGACTCGGCGGCCCAATCGCCCTCGGTCACATCGGCGGCTTTGATCTCGCTGATGTGGTAGAACAGGCTCAGGATCGATTCAGTCGATGAAACACTCTCGTCGAGGCATCGCAGGAATGTTGTGGCGGCAAGGCGGGTCGACTGATCGATCTTCATCGTCAGGCGGTCCTTCTTGTCGACCGACATCTCGATCCACGAGCCACGCTCGGGGATGATCCGCGCCGAGTGCAGCGGGCGATCGCCTTCGCTGGACGGGATGCTGAAATCAACGCCGGGCGAGCGGTGAAGCTGGCTGACGATGACGCGTTCGGCACCGTTGACGATAAACTCGCCCCCGCCCATCATCTTCGGGAAATCACCGAGAAAGATGTCTTCTTCGGGGATCTCGTCCACGCCGTCGCGCACCAGCTTGACGCGGATGCGAAAGGGCATGCCGTAGGTGAGCCGAAGCTCTCGGCATTCGTCGGAGGTGTACCTTGGGTCGTCCAGCCCGTAGGAGACATACTCGAGACGCATGGTCCCGTCGTAGCTCTCGATCGGGAAGATCTCTTGCAGGAGCGCTTCGAGGCCGTGGGCAGGGCTGCGCCCGCTCTCCGGCTTGGTCAACTGCAAGAACCGTTCGTATGCAACGGTTTGGACTTCGGTCAGGTTTGGGACTGGGAGCGCGTCGCCGCGCTTCCTGTAATTGCGCACATTGGTCGTAGCCATCGAGTTCCTTGCGATGGTTCGCGTTACAACAACATCTCATGCGATCCCTGTGAACCCATGAATGCCTTGCTTCGTCCGGTGGTATCTGTGATTCGCGTCGATTCGGGAATTCTACTGCGRCCTAAAATCCGAGTCCACCCCACTCGGCAAGCCGCTCCAATGTCCCCAACACGAGGTCTGTGTCCGCTTCTGAATATGTCCGGGCACCTCTCGATGCCCGGACACGGTGTTAGCATAGCACTGTCGCCACCCGTACATATTCCGATCATTCAGAATACTTTGGGCGGCTGGGTTTTATTTGAACTCGACTTCGGCGCCGATCTCTTTGAACTGCACCGCAAGAGCGTCCGCATCTTCCTTGCTCAGGGCTTCCTTGATGGGCTTGCCGAGGTTGTCCACGACATCCTTGGCTTCCTTGAGACCAAGACCGGTGACCTCGCGGACGAGCTTGATGACCTTGATCTTGTTGTCGCCGATGCTCTTAAGAACGACGGTGAACTCGGACTGCTCTTCTTCGCCTGCGTCGCCGCCGGCTGCTGCCATGACCACACCCCCGCCAGCCGCGGCTTCGATGCCGTAGGCATCCTTCATGTAGTCACCGAGGTCAACAGCCTGCTTGAGGCTCAGCTCTGAGAGCTTGTCGCCGAGGCTTTTGATTGCGGAATCGAATTCTTTGACTGCTTCGTCGCTCATTTTTCTTTCCAACCTTTCAATCATCCCGCCCAAGAGGGACCGAACCACTCGGCTCTTTACCCCGGAACTACCGGGCCAGTTGGGCACTGATGCCTAAATTAAATTTCCAGATACCAAATTACCAGAGAGCCAGATAGTTCTTGCTTTGGCCCTCTGGCCATCTGCCTATCTGGCCCTTTGATCAGTTCTTACTGATCGTTTCACCCTTCTCCAGCTTTTCTTCGATGGCTTTGATGATGCCAGCGAGGTTTGCGCCCGGGCCTTTGACCTGAGCCAGCAGGCTCTTTCCTGGGCCGAGGATCAGAGCGACCGCATCGGAGAGTGCCTCTTCGCGTGTCGGGAACTTGCTAAGACGGATCACACCCTCGTTGCCCTCGTAGAGCTCGCCGTCGAGAATCGCGCCCTTAAGCTCGATCTCTGGGAAGTCTTTGATGAGTTCGATGATGTCGCGGGCAACTTCGACAACCGAACGGTCGCCGTGGAGCACAGCGTTCTGTCCTTGGAGAACAGGACTGAGCACCTCAAGAGCGGTGCCCTCAAATGCCWTCTTCGCCAGCGAGTTTTTGACCACCGCGATACTGACCGAGCCTGCCCGCATTTTGTTGCGGATGGTCTCGGTGCCTTGGGCATCAACTCCGCGGAGGGAGATGATGACCGCTTCTTCTGCATCCCCGAGCCGTGACTGGTAGTCGGAGACGATCATATCTTTCATTGGTTTGGACATGTCCAAACTCCTTTCGTCGCGCTGCGGGGTTTATTCCGCTTCGCTGTACTTGATCCGAATACCCGGGGTCATGGTGCCGCTGACATGGATGGACTTGATGTAGATGGCCTTGATCGATGCGGGCTTGGCCTGCTCGACCGTTCGGAGCAGGTGCTCGAAGTTTGCGAGCAAATCGCCCTCTGGGAAGTTCATTTTGCCGATGGTGGCGTGGATGTTGCCGCCCTTGTCAGCCCGGTACTCAACCTTGCCTGCCGAGTAGTCCTTGACTGCATCGACCACATCTTTGGTCACGGTGCCAGCCTTTGGGCTGGGCATCAGGCCCTTTGGACCCAGCACCCTGCCGAGCTTTGAGATGACCCGCATCATGTCTGGGCTTGCGACCGCGACATCGAACTCGAACCAACCCTTTTCGATCTTGGAAACAAGATCTGCGCCGCCGGCTTCGACAGCGCCTGCTGCCTTGGCATCTGCTTCGAGATCAGTCGTGCAGAACGCGATGACGCGTTTGGTCTTGCCGATGCCCTTTGGCAGGCTGACCGAGCCACGCACGAGTTGGTCGGCGTGCTTGGTGTCGATGCCGAGGTGGAAGACCACATCGACCGATTCGTTGAACYTGGTGCCCTCGAATCGTTTGACCGCGGACATGGCCGAAGCCGCGTCCATCGGGTCTTTGGTGACCTTCTCAAGGTTGCTCTTGACGCGCTTTGAGGGTTTGTGCCGGAGCTTGCCAGCTCGCCGCTTTCCCTCGTCGCCCATAGACATCGACTTTACAGGAGCACCGAATGATTGTTCGTCTGCCATGTCTTAGCCCCCCACCGTAATGCCCATGGAGCGGGCTTGGCCTTCAATGATCCTGCAAGCCGCATCGAGGCTGGCCGAATTGAGATCTTCCATTTTCTCGTTGGCGATCGATTCGACCTGCGTGCGGGTGATGTTGCCAACCTTGTTCTTGTTGGGCTCTCCTGAGGCCTTCTCAACGCCGGCGGCTTCCTTGATCAGCACCGAGGTCGGCGATGTCTTGACATCGAACTCGAACGAGCGATCGGAGAAGACGCGAACGATGACACCAACGACCTTGCCGTTGAGGGCACCTGTCGCGGCATTGAATTGCTGGATGAACTGCCCCGGGTTGACACCCTTGGCACCCAGGACGGGGCCTAGCGGCGGCGCGGGGGTAGCCTGACCACCGGGGGCCATCAGCTTAAATGTTTCTTTAAGTTCTCTTTTGGCCATGCTTCTTTACCTCCCACCGGCAAGCCGCTCTTTTGAAGCGGAAAACGCGGGCCTGCCTTGTCGGCCGCGTCTTGTCTCGGTGGTTCCAACGGTTCCTATGAAACTAGTACGCCATCCAGAACGAGCACAAGGCCCGATCTGGCGCGGACAGGATAGTAGCCCACCAAGGCGGCCTGATTCCACGCCGAGGGCACAATCAACCGATACCCTCGGCGATGACAAGTCCTGCAAAGACAATGTTCGCCGCCGTTTTGGCTCTCACCCTGTGCTGGTCACTTGCCGGGTGCGGGACATATGCCAAGCTGACGCTCGAATCGCCGCTGACTGGAGCCACCCTCACCCCGAGGCTGAGCACCATGGCCTACACCTTCCGCGACGAGAACACGGTCGATATCTACCTCTCTGACCTCAGCCCGGACCAGCTCGATGTGCCGTTTGACGACAATGCAGCAGGCTGGCCAACCGGGCAAATGATGCACATCCACATGTTTATCCGCCCGAGCCCCGGACAAACACCGATCGAGCCGCAATCTTCAAACTGCACGATCCGGCACATGATCCTCGCGCCCGGGGCGACCGGGCTGTATGGCGGGGGCGGGTTCTTGCTGCCATCAAGCTCGGCAAAGTCCGGCACATTCGGCGGGCGCATCGCAGCGGGCACGCTCCGGCTCCAGGCAGCCAGCGACAACTTCAACGATGCGCTCGGCCCGACCGAACTGCGGGCATCGTTCAAGGTCAAAGAGAACCGCGAGCTCGCCGCCACGATGGCGCGAAGGTTTGAAGAGACGATGCCAAGACCGGAGTAGGCCTCTCTAGGCCTTCTTGGTGGCCCAGTTCTCCGAACTGGGTGCTCTATAAGAAATGCAAATCCCAGTTCGGAGAACTGGGCTACCAAGAGGGCTACCTGTAGTGCCTAGCGACCACACGCCCCACCGCGTGCGAATACATGTCGGTCAGGATTTCAGGTGGCAAGGACTTGCCGATCAGCATCGGCGAACTCATTTCATCAAACTTGTCCGGCTCGACCATCGCAAGATCCGGGTCCGCGATCGGGCTTTTGCCCTCATAGTCCGTCTCGAACATCGTGCGGAGCGCGTAGTACCGGCTTGCGTACAGCTCAAACGCCTGCTCGGGACACGCTGCCTGACCCGCGGCGTACTGGACATCGTCGGATTCGACTAGGTGCTCATCGCGCGCGACGATGTCTGAGCCGAAGAGAATTCGGCCCTTCCAGCGGTTGAAAAACGCGAGCAGTTTGTCGCGTGGATGCTTGCTTAGCTCGCGGACCTGCCACTTGCAGGCGCTGGTGTCGAGGCTCAGATTGTCGTGTCGTTCGAGAAGTCCCGAGAGGAATTCGAGGTTTTCCGGGTAGCCGCCCATGTGCGCTGCGAGCCACTGGGTTTGTGGGTATTCGTCGAGCATCCGTTCGAGAGGCTCGTACTGCTGAGCCTTGGTGCCGTAGGCAGAAACATCGGTGTATTTGGCGGTAAACCATGTATCGGGGTCGGCGATGTGGGTCATGATCATCATGCCAAGCTCGTTTGCGAGTTCGACGATCTTCCGTTTCCACGGGCCGTCGAGCGCGAGCGCATCAATGGCATCCTGGTCTTCCATGTAGTCGCGGAGCCTTGGGGCCTGCCAGAACTTGAGCATGCGGGCGCCGTACTCGCCGTGCCAGATTTTGATGCGTTCGACATAGCCCTCGGTGAAGGCGTGCTTCTTATCCTCTGCCATGTAGTCCGGGATCGCGATGAACCGTGCCCGATCGCCGAGCGCATCGCGGACGGCGGGAGCTTCTTCGAGCACGGTCTGGGTGTAGGTCATCGAGACACCAAATCGCGAGGCCGCATCCGCCCATATCTCGGCGGCCCGCCCGCCGTTGATGTGCGTGTGGACATCGATGATCGGCTCTGTCGGCTCACCCAGCAGCTCGGCTTCGGCTCGGTAGTCAAGCCCGAGCGTGTTCTGTGCCCAAGGTTCCGGCATACATCCCCCCAACGCCCACCGGCACCCCATACCCTGTGAGCACGCGATGGTAGACAAACCCAACATCCAAGCCACCCGCCCCCGCATCGCGCTGTGCCATGACTGGCTCGTGGCGCGCCGCGGCGGCGAGCTTGTCCTCGAAGCGATCGCCGAGGCAATCGAGCCCATCGCGGATTTGGACATCGTCTACACCATGTTCGATAGCGGCACCWCGATCGGCGCGCATGTCGATGCGCTGCAGCGCCGGGCTTCGTTCCTCAATGTGCTACCCGATCGGCTTCGGCGATGGGCGATGCCGCTGTACCCGCTGGCGGTGCGCGATGTCTCACGCAAGCTCAGAGCAAGGCACCGCAAGAAACCCTACGACCTAGTGATCTCGACACACTCGTCGGCGATCAAGGCGATCAGATCGCCAAAGGGTGTGCCGCATGTGTGCTATTGCCACGCGCCGGCTCGGTACATCTGGAACCAACCGGGCGACTACGCAGGCGGCTTGCAGGGGCTTGGGCTTTCTGCGATCAGGCCGATGTACAAATCGTGGGACCGCAAGACCGCAAGCCGCGTTGATCTCTTTCTTGCAAACTCGGCGCACACGCAAACGCAGATCCGCCGGAGCTACAAGTGCGCCTCGGATGTGTGCTTCCCACCTGTGCGCACGGGGTATTTCACGCCGAGCGAGCAGACGCTTCGGCGGGGTCATTGGTTGGCGGTTGGTGCGCTCGTGCCGTACAAGCGGTTTGATCTTGCGATCCAAGCCGCAAACGCCGCCAAGCATCCGCTGCACATTATCGGTGATGGGCCAGAACGCGCAAGGCTTGAACGGCTGGCGGGGCCGACGGTTTCGTTTGTTGATGCCAAGACCGATATGCAGCTTTGCGAGGCGTACCGAGCCGCCAAGCTGTTGATCTTTCCGCAGCTTGAGGACTTTGGGATCGTCGCGGTCGAGGCGCAGGCGTGTGGCACACCAGTCGTGGCGTTCAACATGRGCGGCGCACGCGACACGGTTGTTGATGGCAAGACCGGCGCGCTGTTTGATATGCRAGAAGTGGGCGCGCTGCGTGCTGCGATTGAGCGTTGTCCAAGGCACGCCGAGCTTGCGTGCCGGGAGCACGCCGAGCGGTTTGGGGAAGCTGTTTTTAGCGATCAGATCCAATCGGTCATCCGTGGCATTATCCGCCGGGTGTGACGACCTTGGCTTCAAGCACATGCCCGATGAAGAGTTCGCAGTCTGCTTCGAGATCGAGATGGCGTACGACCTCGCAATCGAACGCTGCCCGTGCGCGCCGGAGGATGGGCGAGCCGGTCGCCCATGTGCTGACCTCGAGGGCATCGAACGGGTCGCCGTGTTCGTCTGGCGCCCGATAGGTGTCGAATTTTTTGAGCAGGAGCCGGTCCGATTCATCGATCAGGTTGAGGGCGAAGCCCCGGCTGTCGCGGATCAACGGCTCGAGCGAGTGGCACTTCTTGACGGCGACACTGATAAGCATCGGCTCATTGGCGCAGCGCTGGACCCACCGAACGATCATGCCTGATCGTTGGCCGTCGTGGGCGGCTGTCATCACCCATGTGGCCCAAGGCACACGCTCGAGGATCGAGGACATCCTCTCGGAGTTGAGCTCAACTGACACGAATCGCTCCCTCTGTCGGCACCAGAGCAGGCCCGACCTAGATCCCCTCCACGAGTTGCCGCACTCTACCGCAGACTCGTGATGCTCGCTTGCAATATTTTTTCAATACCGACCATACCCCGATCGAATGTTCGCAACTCTCGATTCCATCGGCCTYSCAGATTGTCGGTTAGGTGCGCGTACACCCAAGGCGGTTCAAGAATTCCCTCAACAGKGTTGCATTGTGGGACGATATGGTAGAAGATCCCTCACATGCCCACGGAGAAAAGCACCCTTGCTGTTTACAGGTTCGTCAGAACACACCATCGACGACAAAAAACGGTTGTCGATTGCTTCCAAGCATCGCGCTCTGCTTCCACAGAGCGTGACGGCGTGGTACTGCGTCCCCTGGCCCAGCAAGGTTCTCAGGCTGTACCCGGAACCAACTTTTTTGGAGCTTGCCAACAAATGGGACGACTCGCTGACACCAACCGACGAGCAGGCACAACTGGTATCGACTCTGTTCAGCTTCGCCGAGAAGGTCGAGATGGACTCGGGCGGACGGGTTCGGCTTCCCAAACGGCACCTCGAGCTGGCCGAGATTGGCTCGGCCGTAGCGGTTCTTGGGGCCAAGAACCATCTCGAGATACGCGAGCTTGCAAGTTGGCAGGCCGGGGAGCAGAAGCGCTTCGAAGATCTGAGCAAGCTGGTCGCGGGCACAACCCCCTCCTCCGGCAACTCATAAAACTGGTCCCAGGACGCACCGAGCGTGCCCGGGCAGAGCACAGCGATCACGGACTGATCACACGCTGACTCTGACATGTTGCAGCCGCCGGTGCAAGGACGCRCCGGTMGGCGCACGGGCCAGATTGCAGAAGAAGTAGCACAAAACTGCCGATCGGGRCATCTTTCAGGAGAGAGAGATACCCGTTTCGGCATCCCAAAGAGCACACGCCGGCCGGCATTCGTTCAAGACAGGGCTGGCGTTGCTCGTTTTGGTCTGGAATATTTTTCCAGCATCGTGCTCAAATGACAACGCCGCCCCACTCATTCAAGCGGGGCCAAGACACGGCTGACACAGCCGTGGCACGCCGAATGTGATTATGCAAGATGCTCTAGGCGAGGGCTTTGTCGAGTCTGCTTGCGAGGTCTTCTTTGTTGGAGAGGCCGACGCGCATGTCCACGATTTCGCCGCCCTTGAAGATGGCGATGGTCGGGATGGACCTGATGCCGTATTTGACGGAGATGCCTTGGGCTTCGTCGATGTTGAGTTTGCCGACTTTGACCCGGCCCTCGTAGTCGCCAGCGAGTTCTTCGATTATCGGGCCAAGGGCGATACATGGTGCGCACCACTCCGCCCAGAAGTCCACGAGGACCGGCGACTCGCTATTGAGGACCTCGGTCTCGAAGTTCTCTTCCGTGATTGTCAGTGTTCCTGCACCCATGACGAGGCTCCTTTCGTCTGACTTCGTTGTTGCCCGTTTCGCTGGGCTGCCAGACCTTAGCCAGGGCGAACCGGCTTGGCTGGCCTACTATTTCACGAACAAAATAAGTCGGGCAAATGGGGAACTTTGGTGGTAGACTCGGCGTAATGTCTGTGGAACGCAGCGTAATGGCCCAAGGTCGGGCCTCCTGCGGCCCGATAAAGGCTTGCAGCGGAACTGAGAATTACACAATTGAGGGTCACTCATATGAACAAGCGTACTCGCGCATTTACTCTTATCGAACTGTTGGTCGTGATCGCGATTATCGCTTTGCTCATCGGCATCCTCTTGCCGGCGCTTGCAAAGGCGAGGCTCTCGGCCCAGAAACTGCKGGGTCAGGCCAACCACCGYGGTGTSCAGCAGGGTGTGCAYTTTTATGCGGATGACTACGACGAGTTCACGCCGACCGGGCACGACGGCTCGTCGGCGGCTCCTAGCAACGGCTGGGGCAACACATGGCCCGTGCAGGTCCGTAACGCACTTGGCGGCGAAGCCAAGGATCAGGAAATCTTCATCAACCCGGGTGCTGGCAAGGAATACCCGACCGAGTGGACAAAGATCATCGATGCCTCCGCTTCTTCGAGAGTCGATTCGGGCGACGTCGGCCTTCTCGGTGCTGGCTACGAGCTTGATGAAATTCCGGTTCGCCAAACCGCATCCGGTCGGACAGATCCGCTCAGCGACGGATTCACTGCCTTTAGCATGGGTTGGAACGAAGTCGGAGCCTCTACCCTCTTTGTCCGTGACCCACGGCTCACAACCGGTGCGTTCCGCATTCTGGGTGCTGGGACTCACTTCGTGCCCAGTTCTCAGCTCAATTCAGGCGATGCCAGCGACCGTCAGACAGCCATCGCTGAGTTTGGCCCCCGAACTGGCAATGTGGGGAACCCTGCCGACTTCATCGTCCACGGCGACTCACTGGTTGATGCCAACGATGATGCGTGGCTCTCACCCATGGATGTTCGGGGTGCCCGATACGGCAAGCAGAACCCAGGGGCGTACTTTGGCGGTCAGGCTAACTTTGCGTTCCTTGATGGACACGTCGAATCGCTCAGGGTCGAGGACTATGTGATCAACGCTGATAACCAAGGCGATATCAATGACACCTCGATGAAGGCCCGCATACGCCGCTGGAACTCCGACAACAGGCCCCACACTGAGCACTGGAGCGGCCGGTAATAATCACGGGGAACCACCGCCAACCATAACGCTACCAAACCGCCCCGACAKMTGTCGGGGCGGTTTTTTTGGTATCCAATCCGAACTCTCCCCGCTGGACGGGAGTATCCATTTCTGTTACCATACCCATTCACTGGCTCGACATTCCGCGGGCCTGTTTGCACCATCACTCACACAAAGGAGCGGGGACATATGAGAACCAAGAGATCTCGCGCATTTACTCTCATCGAACTGCTGGTCGTCATCGCGATCATCGCGCTGCTSATCGGCATCCTCYTGCCCGCGCTTGCCAAGGCAAGGCTGTCGGCTCAGAARCTGCKSGGTCAGGCCAACCACCGCAGTGTCCAGCAGGGCATCGCGTTCTATGTCGGCGATTACGACGAGCACATGCCTGGTGGGCRCATGAACGGTGCCACATCAAACAGCGGCTGGACCTATACATGGCCCGCTCAAATCCGTAAGGCGATGGGCGGCGAGGCCTCTTCGATGGAGGTATTTCTGAATCCTGGCGCGGGTAGGGAACTCCAGACCGAGTGGTTCAAAATCATTGAGGAGTCGAGTAGTGCTGGTGCAAACGATTTTCTCACGCCTTGGGGTTACGAACTCGATGAGATCGTGGTTCGGCACTTTGGTGTTGGCCGCTTTGGTGATCCGCAAAGATGGGGATTTACAACGATGAGCTTTGGTTGGAACGAATCGGGGGTCGGCGGGAACCAAGAGGTAGATCCTCGGTACGCCGACGGCAGCGTAATGCTCATGCTCGGCATGGGCGAGCATGTATCCCTGCCGAACGCCTTCAGCAGCACCGCTGGCGCTACTCGTCGTGAAGCCGCCTCTACATACGGCCCAAAGAGCTCTGAGATACACAACCCATCTGACATGATTGCTATAGCCGACTCGCTGGTTGATGCGGCTGATGATGGCTGGGTGTCACCACGGCCACATCCTAGTGATCCGGACCTTGGTGCCCGTAACAACGCTGGCGGTTACTTTGGCGGGCAGGGCAACTTCGCCTTTCTTGATGGCCATGTCGAATCGCTCAGGGTTGCAGACTACAACATTAACGGGGAAACGCTCTCGAACTCGAATGAGCCGTCTGTGAAGGCGCGCATCCGCCGCTGGAACAACGACGGCAAGGTTCACGCTGATCTTTGGCAGTAAGTACAACCACTGATCGACAATGACCGCCTGGCTCTGCTGCGATATACAGCAGAGCTAGGTTTGTTTTTGGGGGTGCCTGGGCCTGGTGTTCGTGCCTGTGGTGTCTCTGGATATCTCGCCCGCCCTATACTGACTGAGACTGCGAGAAACTGCTGTGAAACAACCTGCGATTATTAGTATTCTTGTCATGGTTCTTGCTGGTGCTGGGGTGGTGTATTTCATGACCACGGGCACGCCCGGCACGCAATCGAAACACCCGCTGGATATGGAGTCTCAATGGATCTGTTTGGCTGAGAATGAGCCTCACGATTTTATTCTGACGATCCGCGAGATCTCGCAATTTCCTGATGGCGTGACCTGCACCGTCTGTAGCTCCGCAGAGGTTTCCCGAGCATTTCCTTGCACGAACTGCGATCGGCACTATCCGATTGGCAGGTATAACGCATCGCCAGCCAACTGCATGCACTGCGGCTTTCGACTCGATGGGGCCGATATCAGTGTGTTCCACGGGAGCGAGGGCCACTAAGACTCGTCCTTGGTCCGGTATCATCGCATTGGGACTCCTAGCTCTGAATATCTATTTGGGTTGTATTCATAGAATTCCCATAGATGTGGGTAAGTCCTGAATGATCGGCTGCGGAT
>NVSP01000041.1 GCA_002732755.1 Phycisphaera sp. | reverse complement strand
GCGTTCGTCCTGCCGCATCTCGTGGCTCATGGCCTCGTTGAGCGCTTCGCGGTACTGGATAATCCGGTCGCCCTCGCGCGATGGCAGCGGGATCGAGAAGTCCGGTTGCGGGACATTGGCAATGGCGGCGGGATGGAAGTCGATGGTTGTCATGGGCTTGGCTCCGACGGGGGAGGGGGTTGTGTACWCAGGATTGCAAGCAGSGSRCTYTCTCGWATRTCTACRAGGYATGTTATGGCGTTTTTCGTGGGGTCAGGCGGCATAGAGCACCTCCACCGACGAGAGWATCGCGTGGCGKCGRTATGGGTTTCGCATCCCCTCGACACCCCGCTGGGTAAAGAGATCCACCTCTCGACCCATCAACTTCTCAAGCTGGAATTTCATCTCGGACATATCGAACAGCGTCCACGGCGCATCGTCCTCGTACCGRACCATCACATCGACATCCGAMKCKGGCGWGAAGTCRTCACGCARGATCGASCCGAAGAGCCAGAACTCGACGATACGCCACTTCCGGCAATACGCCGCGAGCTGATCGTCCGTGATGTCAAGGTTTGGGTGCATGGCTTAGGTGGTGGTCCGGCTTGGTTGGTTCTTCTTGYKGTCGGKCTTGCGGTTCTGMARRAYCAKGAKGATTYGGAWTGMMAWSAKGRCKGYTGCGAYKGGGAYCGCCAGCAGCAGGGCGGGSRGGATCATATCAAGCGGCATAGATCACCTCACGCGTGGTGAGCACTCGGTGCCGAAAGAATGGGTTTTGCATGTACTTGCGTTGGATGATATCGATCTTCCTGCCACCAAATATCTTGCTCAGCTCATCCTCCATTGCAAACCGATCATCAATGTCATGGTCCCATGTTGGATCAAAGACCACGCAGACATCAACATCAGACCCCGGCCCGAAGTCGTCGCGGAGGATCGAGCCGAAGAGGGAGAACTCGGTGATCTTCCAGCGCTTGCAGAACTCGGTGATTTGAGCAAGTGGGAGGCTAAAGCTTGGCATTGTTAGCCCCCGGTGCGACTTCATCGGATGCGATTTGCCGTGCGGCTTCGAGTTTTGCTCGCAGTTCGTTTGGGATAGTTGCGAGAACAAACTCTATATCCGGGTGTATTCGCCCGGATTCTTGCTCGCGTTCGCAAAGCTCGTGCATATCCGATTCAGTTAGCACGATGTATTTCTTTTTTGCTGAAGTCAGTAAAAGAAAGTACATATCTGAACGAATTTTCATGAATTTACCAACGCCAAGCTTCCCGCTTCTTGTTCGCGCTTTGCTTGTGGATATGGAGCAGCAGATTGTCTCGTCAGAGGATACTGCGTCAAACTCAAAAACTCCGCCGCTTAGCAGTTGAATTCGCTCGCGGTAAAGCGTKTGTCCGAGATGGTTCGACAACCATTCTCGTCGTACCCAGTCTTCAACTTCGATTTGTACTCGTGTATTTGCCATATTACAGCAGCGGGTTCTTTGCCCCATGCCCATAGTCAGCTGTGGGGCTTAGGTTTGGCATCGGGTTCGCATACACATCCGTGAACAGCTCGCTCGGGTCTGGCTCTGGCGCGTTTTCTGCGAAATCGACGGCTTCACGCACGATTACAGCCAGTTCCTTCCGCATCGCCTTCCAACTGTCCTCGTCGATGCACTCGCGTTCATCCATGAGGTGGCCAAGCAGGTTGGCGATCGAGTCTTTCTCCTTGAACGCATCAACCTCGGCCTTGGTGCGGTATTTCTGCGGGTCGCTCATGGAGTGGCCCTGGTAGCGGTAGGTCTTGAAGTCAACGAACGCCGGCCTTTGCAGGTCGCGGCACTCGTCCACCAAAGGCTTGAACTGGTCGTAGACATTGAGGATGTCCAGGCCATCGATCTTGACTGCTTTCATACCAAATGCCTGGCCGCGTAGGAGGAGGTTGTCGGAGTTTGCGGAGTGGCGGTTGATGGCGGTGCCCATCGAGTAGCCGTTGTTTTCGATGACATAGATGACGGGGAGCGAGTAGAGTGCCGCGAGGTTCATGGCTTCAAAGAACGCACCCTGGTCGATCGCGCCGTCGCCGAGATAGCAGAGGCAGACTTTCTTGCTGCCGGTACCGAGGACTTCCCACTCGTAGCGGGCGGCGAATGCGAGGCCGGTGCCCAGTGGGGTTTGTGCGCTGACGATGCCGTGCCCGCCGTAGAGGGCGTTTGGTTTGTCGAACATGTGCATGGAGCCGCCCTTGCCCTTGGCGCAGCCGGCGGCTTTACCAAACATCTCGGCCATGCAGACCTTGGGGTCCATGCCGCGTGCGAGCGCGTGGCCGTGGTCTCGGTAGGCCAGGACGACGGGGTCGTCGTTGTTGGTGCAGCCGATGGTGCCGACGGCGCAGGCTTCTTGGCCGGTGTAGATGTGGCAGAAGCCGCCGATCTTGGCTTGCTGGTAAGCCTGCATCGTGCGTGTCTCGAACTCGCGGATGAGTTGCATCATCCGAAGCCACGCCATGAGCGTGTCGTTGGAWAGCTCATCAGAAAGTCTGGGCTTCGATTTGCCCTTGCTAGCGGTCGCGGCCTGCGTCATTGCGTTCCCCTGTGCGGCTGAGATGCTGGCGATTCGGGGCCTTTCGTAGCCCTGACAACGCGCAGACAGATCCCCCAACCAAAGACGACGGATCATGGACAAGCGGACTTTAGGAAGACTCAGAGGGGCCGACAATCAAACGGGCCAAGATAGCCAAAATGGGTGTATACACACCCTGTTTAGAGCAGGATGTCAATCCAGCTCAGCCAGAACGGGGCGATGAGGAGCAGGGGGAAAGCGAGGTAGCCGGCGATGAGGATCCGCTTGCGTCGCCGTGAGAGTTTGGGGTCCGGTTCGGTGGCTTTGGGTGTGCCACACTCGGGGCAGAGGTCGAGGGTCTCGACTGGGTAGCCGCAGCGCTGGCAGTGGGTGGTGGTCGCGCCGCTTGCTGCAAGTTTGGCGGCTCGCCTCCAGCGGAGGTGGCAGAAAACGAGGGGGTAGATGCCGAGCATGAGGAGGGAGAAGATCCATATCGACAGCCGTGAGGCACCCAGAGGCGTAAGAAAGACCGGGTCCATTCCAGAAACCAAGATGGAATAAAACTGAATATACACAAGAGTTATTAACGGTGTGAGGCAACCTGTGAGCGTCAATACGGTCATGGATGCTGGCCAAGTTGGACAAGACGGTTTGGTGGGGGAGGTGAGTCCCGTTCGTGTTGAAGACAAACGGATCGAGAATATGCCTAATCCGATTACTATTGCTGTGAGCCAAGGGACTAGCCAGTAGTGGGTGCCGTAAACGCCTTGGGGGGTTGATCGGGAATACCAATAGGTGGAAAGATCACTCGCGGTGTAGAACCGACTGGGTAGCCAAGCGGGATAGCCATTTTGTATAGGGCCCGCAAGGTGATAGTACAGGTTTGTAATAAAATCTAGAGTGTGCAGGTACTGCCATGCCCAGAATGCAGTGGCGCAGAATCCAAGTGACACCGTAAAGTGCAGCAGCATTGCCATTGTTGGCCAGCGGCGTGTCAGTTGATGCAGGTTGTCTGTAACTGCTTTCAAGGACAATTGGCTACAGGCTGGGGCGGACAATCTGCTGTTTGTGGTGGAGCGGAAGCGCAGACTTTTACTGGTTCCGTCTGTGGATCCGTTGGCKTAGCAATAACAACGATTCTGCAATCCCAACTGCGACGTTTGGTTCTTCCGCTCCTTGTGCGCGTGCAATTCGTGTATCTGCAGGCGCAACCTCCGAGTGGGCCGGAAGTAGGCGTTGGCCCACCGGTGCATGTCCACGTTGACCATGGCCCCCATGTCGTCCAGGTCCAAGGGATACAAAGAGATGTACCGCAGTTAGCCACTGCCAATGCTGTGGGAAGATCCTGAGGATCAACAAATGAGATTGTGGATTCGGCAGCAACCATGAGACCAGCTTGTGTCAGGATGACATCAAGTTCGGAAATATCATTACACGCGGAGTTTGATAGCAACGACTGCGTTAGTTCGGGGGCTATAGATGCTCCAGATGCCGCGAGGATATCTGCAATTTGTGGTGCCGTAACAGGGTCGTCAGCAACTCCCTCCAAGATCGGCGAGGCAGGATCAGACGGTGTAATCCCGGTAGGCATCGCCTCACCGCTACCTGTTACAACCGGGCCGCCGCACGGGTCGGTTAGACGTAAACTGTTGTCGATCCAAATGGTATTTACCCCAGTTAATGCGGTTTCATCCACCAGATACCACTCGATTGCCGCCACAACGTTAGCGCTGGTCGAATCAWCCCAGCCATACATGACCCAAGCACCGCCCCCAACATGCTCAAGCCAAGCGAGATTCACATTGCCCGGCGTGACCTCAGACTCGGGGATCCAAGCAAAGAAGCCGAGCAGTTCATTGTCAACCACAGCCGATTCGAGCGTCCAGCCGCTGTCGAGTTCGACCGAGACATGGGCGACATCATCGATGGGTTGAGCGGAAACGGGAGTAGCGAAGGCAACCATTGCGATGGCGGCTACACGGATGAATTCAGGACAACGGGGGGGGTAATCATGAGTCGTCTCCTTGGTATGGTCCGATACTCAGATAAGACTACCCATATTTACTCCGGCGTGCAAGCAGATATCGAACAGAAGCGAGAAAAAAGCCTGAAACACGGCTTGGCCGCCCTTACCCGCCCAGCATCGCGGTCCCCGAGGTGTTCATTGGGGCCTGGCTTTTGAGGAGGATGACCGCGGTTTGCAGTTGCAGGTCGATGCCCTCGTCGATGAGGTCTTGTGGGTCTGGGCGCTGGGTGAACTCTGCATTCGGGTTGCGTGGTTGGAATTCGAGCACGTTGCCGTTCTCATCTATCTGGAAGGTGTCTGCATCTCTGCGGAGGATCAGCCAATCGTTGACCTGGCTTGGCAGGAGCGGGATGGCAAGGTCTGGCGCGACGCCCCAGTTGGGGTTGCCGGGTTGTCGGTGGATGACATTCCCGCTGGGGAGTTGGTAGTACTGGGTGGTGACCTTCATCGCGGCGTTTCTGTTGATGCCGTGGAGATTCTGAACGGTGCCCTTGCCGTAGGTGCGTTCACCGAGGACGAGCGCGTGGATGTTGCCGGCGTCGCCGTAGTCTTTGATGACGCCCGCGACGATCTCGCTCGAGGATGCCGAGTTGGAGTTGACGAGCAGGACCATGGGCAGGCCCGCCAGCGAGGCTTTCCATTTGTTTGCCGAGTGCGTGCGGGGCGGTTCGGTTCTACTGCTGACCGTAGAGACAAGCGTGCCCTGTTCGACGAATCGGTTTGAGATTTCGATGGCTTGGGTGAGTTGGCCGCCCGAGTTGAACCGGAGGTCGAGGATCAGGCCGTTAAGCCCCTCGCGGCGCATCGCGTTGATGGCTGCGTCGAGTTCGTTGGTCGAGTCCTGCGCGAACTTGTCGAGACGGATGTAGCCGATCTTCTGATCGCGATCGACATACCAGTCCCAGTCGTTCTTTGCGGGGCTGAGTTTGCGCCAGCCGGTGACTGTTGCGACTTCGATCTCGTCGCGCGTGATGGTGATGTCCTTGATGATGTCTTCGCCGTCGTCGCCCTTGCGTTTGATGGTGAGCACGACTTTGGTGCCCTTTGGCCCGGTGATGACTTCGACAGCTTGTTGGGTGGTCATCCCGACGGTGAGTTCGCCGTTGACCTTGGTGATGATGTCCCCAGCGCGGATGCCGGCGCGGACAGCGGGCATGCCGGGCATGGGTGTGTGGACCTGGAGGTCGCCGGTGATCGGGTCGTTGATGATCTGGATGCCGACACCGATGAATGAGGAGTCGAGTCTTTTGTAGAAGGTGCGGAGTTCGTGGGGCCAGACGATCTGGCTGAACTCGTCGAGGCTCGCCATCGCGCCCGAGCCGATCTCGTGGATGACGACTTCGCTAGGCAGATCCACGGTTGAGGCGTTGATCTCGATGAGCCGGCTGAGCGTTCTGCGGAGATCGATGTTGGAGATGTCCCGGCTCGTGGCTTCGAGGTTCTTGCGTTCGGTGCTGAGGTGGTCGATCAGCCTTGCACGCTTGACAGGGTTGGCAAGCTCCGGGAATGCACCTCGCAGGTCGTCCATCTCGATAAACATCTGGAGGTTGTCGATGCCGGCGATGAGCATCGTCTTGAGCTGGGTGCCGGAGATGTGGTGCCTTGCGCCCTGCGACATGGCGGCGCGGACGAGGTCGGGCGTGACGCCTCTAAGCTTTTCGTTGAAGTCATCGCCGCGGGAGATGAAATCGGGCAGCCCCTCGATCTCCGGGCGGWCGCCTAGGGCTTCGAAATCCTCTTCTATCGCATCCGGGTCGGCATTGAGTTCGGCTTGCTTCTTATCCCAGCGCACTTGCGCCTGAGCTTCGAGTTCTTGGAGCCGGGCGCCGCGGAGTTCCCAGTAGCGTTCTGGAACATAGAGGGTGAGTATTTCGCGCCGGACCATCTGGCGTTGGAAGTCTTTCTTGAAGTGCTGCGATGCTTCTTCGAGGTAGTTGAGCCGGGCGTAAAGCTCGAGGGAGGTGAGCCAGCGTTGGTCGGCCTCGGCGTTCTCGGCGGTCTCGGCGGATCGCCGGATCAGGTCGCGGATTTCTGGTTCATTGAGAAGTGCTTCGCGGTCGAGCACAATTGAATCGAGAAACAGCACAATCGCCATCGCTTCGCTGAGCTTGTCGGGGTCGTTGTCTTTGATCTCATCAAGGATTGTGTTGAGTTCTTCACGTTTCTCRGCGATTTGTTCTTCGCGCTCTTGGGCTTGCTTTTCAAAATTAACTTGGAGTAGGTCAATCGCGGCCCGGATGTCTGTGACATTGTCGGGGTCGATGGAATCGGGGATGTTGGCAAGGGCTGCGAATGTGGCTTCTTTGTCGCCGACGCTGGCAGCGTCCCACACGGCTTGTGACCACTCGGTGGTGACCAGATCGGCAACCTGAGCGGCTGCTCCGGCAGTGGTGATGAACAACGCCGCCGAGACGGCACACGCACGACTAAGAACCTTGACACAACCCATAACGCCTCCATTCGTCTTTGTCCCCTCGGACGGGGCACAGGCAGGCATCGGCCCACTTGTCGCCCCGGCTGAGGATTCCACACCAGCCTTGGGGTGTTGACATCATATTGGACGAGCGGCCTGGCCGTATGGTTCGGCTCACCCGCACGATCCTTGGAAAACTACTAACCGGTGCCAAGGATTCCGGCTGCGATACTGAATCAGCTCTTTCGCAGGCTATAGGCCACAATCGCCCCTCCAAGCCCCAGACTCCCGATTGCAGCGGCTCCAAGAAGCAATGGCGTAAACCCTGAATCGGGGATAAAATTAACAGCGACGGCGACCGACGCCAAAAGCCCGATCGCGGGTCCGAGGGTGTACCCGACGCCGATGAGGGCCTCGTGGGTGGCTCCAGAGTCGATCTCGCCCTGGCCGACTTCCATCGCGTAGTAGATCGCAGCCGTGTAGACGAGGCCCTTGCCGGCTCCGAAAAGTGCGAGCGCCGAGATCAGGACAACCAGCCCGGTTCTGGGTTCGGTAAGAGCAGGCGCGATGACGCAACCGGCAAAGCCAATGACGACCGCGAGGCCACCGACGACGAGGGGCCAGGCTTTGCCGTGCCAGCCATGCCAGCGTTCGAGGAGGACCATCGTCGGGATGCGGGTGGTCATCCAGACCGAGACGATGATGGTCTGCCACGCGAGGTCGATGTTCATCGTGAACATGGCGATCGGGAAGAACGGGCCGAGCACGCCGGCGAGTGTGTAGCTGACCGGGAGCAGCGCCCGCGCTGCGGTGAGCAGGTGCTTTGAGTTTGGCGCATCGGGTTCGAGCGTGTCGGTCAGGTGCTTTGGAGGCTTGGCCGGGAAGGGGATCATCAGGCCAATYGCGATCAGGTGCAGCACAACAATGCCCACAAACGCGGCTTGCGGGTTGTGTTCGAGCGTCGGACCGATGAGCCAGAACGAGAGCACAACGGCTGTGGTCCAGACGATGTTGAATTGTCCCGCAGCCGAGCGGAGAGGCTTGCCGCGCCGGCCGCCGGCGATGTTCCATTCGACGAGCGGCCACATGATGCCGGTCAGCCCGCCGTAACCGGCAGCGACGATCCAGAAGCCAAGGTCGGTTGCGAGTTGCAACTGACCGAGTATGAGCGGGACCGCCGAGACGATCGCGCCGGCGAGTGTGATGAGCATGAGCAGCGACCGGGGCGAGATGGATGACTTTGGGTTTGATTCGAGCGAGCGGACGATGGGGCCGGTGAGCCGGGACGAGAAGATGTAGGTGACGCCAAAGACGACACCAAGCCCAAAGAGGGCGGTTCTCTCAAAGCCAGCGGAATGCTTTGCGATGAATCCCAGGCCGTGGGTGAGCGAGCCGGTGCCGATGCTGAGGATGAAAGTGACCGCGAGCACAGAGCCGAGGGGTGCGGGGCTTTGGTTGCTCGGGGTGGTGGTCAAGAAAGGCTCCCGCTGGCAGATGGGTGGTGTTGGCTCGTTGCCTGAGTGCTGCGGCGATCGTACGATCGAACCTGTCGGCGGGTCGAACACCGGTCGGTCAGGGCTCGTAGCTCAACTGGATAGAGCGTCGGCCTCCGAAGCCGAAGGTTCCGCGTTCGAATCGCGGCGAGCCCGTTTTTCTGTCAGCCAACCACTTGGCAGGCACTCTCAAGCACCCCGGAGAGACTCTCATGCAGTACTGGCGCACCATCGGTCGAGTGGTTCTTACCTCGGTTGCACTTGGCGGGTTGCCCGCGGCTGCCCAAGATGAAGCACCCGAGCAGCCCGAGACCCAGGAGGCGGCTCAGGAGTTGCCCAGTGCCGAGTCGCTCTTTGATCGCCACATCGAGGCGATCGGTGGCAAGGAAGCGGTCTTTGCGATCAAGTCGCGGAAGCTGACGGGTCGTGTGAAGATCTACGCCGGTAGCGCAGAGAAGCCGCAAGTCACCGGCATCCTTCGCTTGCACGCCGAGGCCCCGAACAAGATCATCCAAGAAATAGTGATCGTTGGGAGCAGCTCTCAGAAGCGGGTCTTCGATGGCACAGCGGGCTGGTTGATTATGAATCAGGATGCTCCGGTTGCGATGATGGGCGAAGAGCTCGAACGGTTCGCCGTGGCGTCGCGGTTCTACGCCGAGGCCGACTACGAGAACCACTTCAAGAGCATCGAAACGGATGACAAGCAGGTGAGCGAAGTCGGCTCGGTGTACATGGTGCGGGTCGAGCATTTCTCGGGCCGGGTCGAGGCGTACCTCTTCAGCGAAGAAACCGGCTTTCTTGTCGGGATTGTCGGCCAGCGGGCTGGCGCAGATGGCCAGCCGGTGCAGTTCCAGCGTACCTACGAAGAGTACACCGAGTTCGACGGCGTCAAGACCACACTGCTCATCCGTGAGGCTACTGGGAGCCAGATCATCGAGCTTGTGTTCAGCAGCGTCGAGAACAATGTCCCGATGCCCGAGATCGAACGGCCCGCCAATATACAAGATGCTGATATCAGTGGGTTCCAGAAGTAAACTAGACGGTGTTTTCTGTGCGATTCATGCCTTGGATGTACCGCAGGTTCCATATCTCTTACAGATCGGGTGATCGGCGCAGGAGCCGTTTCTGGCTTTGCAGATGCGCCTGCCGTGCCAGATCAAGAGGTGCGAGAGCTGGCCCCAGTCGCCCCTCGGAAAGAGCGCCATCAGTTTCTTCTCAATCTTGACGGGGTTGCCCTCTTCGGCTTCATCGATAAGCCCGAACCGCTGGCTCAGGCGCATGACATGTGTATCCACGACGAAGCCGATATTGATGTTGTAGGCGTTGCTGAGAACAACGCCGGCGGTTTTGCGGGCGACGCCCCGTAGTGCCAGAAGCTCATCCATTGTTTGAGGCACGTTTCCGTCATAACTTTCAGAGACCGTAGTCATTGCCGCATGAACGCTCTTTGCTTTGTTGCGGAAAAAGCCAAGCGTTTTGACGAGGGGTTCGATGTCTTGCGGTGATGCCTTGGCGTAGTCGGCGGGGGTCGGAAAGGCTTCAAAGAGCGTGGGGGTCGCCTTGTTGACCGCGACATCGGTGCATTGTGCCGACAGGATCGTTGCGATCAGCAGCTCGTGCGGGTTGGTGAAATTGAGTTCGCAGTGGGCATCGGGATAGTGCTCTTTGAGGAGTTCGCAGATGTGTTTGGCTCTGCGTTTCTTGGCAGGATCGACCTGCGGGAGCTTGAAGGGGATGTCCTGGAGGCCGCGAGGATTTGAGGGTGTGGCGGTCATGTGCCGCCGCGCCGGCGTTTGGTGAGCGAGGGTTGCTCGAGTCTGCTCTTTGAGGGGCTGGGCTCTGGTCTGTGCGCGCCGGTCGCGCCCGCAGCGGCGAGTGCGCCAGAGGATGTCAGCAGCAGTGCGCAGAGGAACGAACCGATCATAAGCTTTGTCGCCGTGGGGTGGTCCTCGTCGAACGCGGCTTGGAAAGTCGCAGCAGCCTCGTTGTCTCCGGCTCTGGCGGCGGCCCAGTACTCGACCATGTTTGTATTCATGCGTGGGCCAAGAAATGCAAACGAGTAGGTCATAAGCCCGATGGCGCAGAAGAGCGCGATAAGCCTGATGGATGTTGCGATGGGGCGCTGCCAGCCCTCGACGGTGATGACGATCGCGCCGAGTGTCAGGCCACAGATGATGATGCAGCCGAGCTGGATCGCATCGGAGATGAGGAAAATCCTGGCGGCGACCGTGCCAGCGGCGATGCGCCAGTGGGGGCCGGCGTACTCAGCAAAGTCGGGAAGCTGGGGATTGAGGTCGCGGACCACCGGGAAGATGACGGCTGCGGCCACGCCGGTCATGACGAGYGAACCGAGCCAAAGGCCGGCAAAGGTGAGGTGGACGGTTTCAAGGAGACGCCTGATGGGTGTCATGGTGGGCGATGGTAGCGCCGGGCGGGTGCAACGGATCTGCGCGTGCTACAACTTGGTATGGACACGGGCTTTGACATCCCAAATATCCCCGAGCTTGCATGCTCGCTGCGTGGGCTTGCAGCGGCGACGGCCGTGCCCGCGACATCGGCGCGGGGGCTGTTTGGTTGGATGAACGGGCTGGGCTTTCGGGCTGTTGTGCTCGATGCGGTTCACCCGGAGCTTCGGCCTCGGTCACTTGACCGGAGTTCTCGGCGCGATGTTGCGGCTTCACTCAAGCGGATGCAGCTTGCGTTTGCTGGCATCGATGTGTTCGTTCCCGCAACGCACTTTGCTGACTTGGAACATTCGGACCGGGCGGTCGCTGCGGTGCTTGGCGCGATCGAGCTTGCGCACGATCTGAGCGCTCTTGGTACAGGTGGCAAGCCCGTGGTGTGCCTAGATCTGCCCGATGAGCCGGCAGAGGGAGTCGTCGGCGAGATCGGCGTGCAGGCAGAGCGGCACGGCGTTGTGGTCGTGGCGATTCGTGGCGGGCAGAGTGATATCGGGCGGTCTGTTGATCTTGATGCGCTCGCGGACGCCGGGGTTGATCCGGCTGGTGAACTCGCAGCGAGCGAGTGTGTGCAGGCGCGGTGGGGCGGGCCGAGGGCGGAGCGCCGGGTAGATCTTGTGTCGATCGCTGCGGCCCTTTCGATGAAGCCCGGCGGCGCATCCTGCGTGCTCGATCTTTCGCACGGCAGAGATGTCGCAGCAACAGCGCAGAACGCGCTTGATGCGTGGTCGAAAATCAGTCTGTTCGGCTAGGCAAGGCCTTAGTCTCCGAGCGCCGACGGGTCGATGTCGGCGTTGGTGTAGACGCTCTGGACATCGTCGTTGTCTTCGATGCCTTCGATCAGGTTGAAGACCTTGCGCGCCTCATCGCCCGCGACGGCAACGGTGTCGTCGGGGATCTTGGCGATCTGGGCTTCGGTGATCTCGATACCGGCTACTTCGATGGCGACTTTGACCTGCTGAAAATCGGTGGCTGCGGTCAGCACGGTCCAGAAGCCCGCGTCGTCGCCGTCGGGTTCTGGGTTCTGCACATCGTCGGCGCCGGCTTCGATGGCGAGGTCCATGATCTGTTCTTCGTTGACCTTGGATGCATCGATAAGGATCTGTCCCTTGGTCTGGAACATGTACGCGACGCTGCCGGCGTTACCGAGCGAGCCGCCGCCCTTTTTGAAGAGTGTTCTGATTTCGGTGACGGTGCGATTTTTGTTGTCGGTGAGCGTGTCGATGATGATGGCGGTGCCGCCGGGGCCGTAGCCCTCGTAGGTGATGGCTTCGAATGCGTCGCCCTGGCCCGCGCCTGCGCCCTTGTCAACAGCGCGATTGATCGTGTCCTTTGGCATGTTGGCGTACTTGGCTTCGTCGATGGCGTAGCGGAGCGAGAGGTTGGTGTCTGGGTCCGGGCCGCCTGCGCGAGCGGCAGCCATGATGGCTTTGGAGCACTTTGACCATACCTTGGAACGCTTTGAGTCTTGGCGTTCCTTGCGGTGCCTGATGTTTGCCCATTTGCTGTGACCGGCCACTATGTCTCTCCGGGGGGTGTGAATCAGTTCGGCTTTGCTAGATGCTTTGTGAGCCTGCTGAATCCGACTTGTTAGTGATTTTTTTCGATGTTTTCTTATTTTTGCTGCGCGAGGTTGGTTGCTCTGCTGCCCATGTTTCGAGCGATACAAAGGCGGGGGCGGCATCGCCCGAACGGATCTGTCGTTCGAGCCAGCCTGCACCGCTCGCAACGGTCTCGGTCTCTGCGATCGCTTCTTCTGCTGCGAGCAGTTTGAGGAGCCTGTTGTCGAGCGGGAAGGCGTGGCCGCCCAGGCCAAGAAGGAATGTGCGGTTGGCGACATAGGGCGGGATACCCTCGATCGAGTCGAGGTACGCCTTGGCTTCACGCTTGTTCAGGCCGGCGAGGCTCCGCAGGCTCACCTCGTGCTCGCGGCGGAAGATGTCGTTGAGCGAGGTGCGCATCCGGTCAGCGCGCTCGGCGTTCTTTGGATAGGTCTGCCCAAAGAACGAGACAAGTTCGCTGGTCAGGCAAATGCGAAACTCATTCAGATCAACGAACGATTCGCAGAGCTTTGCAGCCAGAGCCGCGGCTCGTTTTTCGCCGGCTTCCCACACGAGAAAGGACCAGATCAACTCATCGCAGATCGGGTCGGTCATGGGCTCGTTGGGGCCGCAGTGAAATCGCTGCGTGCGCTCTTGTGCCACTGGCGAACCTTCGCCCGCGAGGCGTTTGATGAGAGACTGCAGATTGGCCCCGTGATCAACGCTCATCGGTGTCGGCGTCCCCTGCGGCGTCTTGCGGCTGGTTGGCTAGGGTTTCATCGCCCGCACCAGCGGCATTGGCTTCTGCTTCTTCGCGTTCTTTGGTTGCTCTGGCGATCGCATCCAGAATGCCGGCTTGTTTGCTCGATGTTGAATCGAGCTTGAACACAAGCGTCGGGATTCTGCGGACAGCGACCTCGGCACCGACTTGGTGGCGGATGTGTGTCGAGGCGGCGCGCAAGCCGTGGAGCGTCAGATCGGCGCGGTCGGCGGGCAGGACCGAGATGTAGATGGTCGATTGCGTGAGGTCGTCGGCGGTCGTGATTTTGGTGACCGTAATCAAGCCGCTCACGCGCGGGTCGTGCAGGCCCTTTGCGATGATCTTCTGGATCGCCTGGCGGAGCAGGACTGRGATTCTATCGGTGCGTTGGCTCAAGCTTGGCCCTTTCTGGCGTGGGCCAGCATTTCTTTGGCGAGTGTGTCAGTGTCGATATCGGATTCGGCGCTGTCGCCCGCGGCCTCTTCACCCGAGATGATGTGCCTACGGATCGAACCAAGCTCAGCGCCGGATGTGGTGCGGAGCTTCGCCGAGATTTTGTCGAGCACATCGCCGACGCGCTTGCCGTCGGCGGCCACGCATGCAAGCCCGAGGATCGCAAGGTTGAGCATGTCCTGAGCCGCGACCTCGGCGACCGATACCTGGTGCTCGCGGTGGAGTCGGTCCTTGACCGACCGCACCACGCTCCGCTTGTCCTTGAGAGACTCGCAGTCGTGGATGATARGCTCGAATTGGAGGATGCCGACGATCATGCTATGGCGTACCTGCGATTCCGCGACATAGCAAGCAGAAGCACATTCGCAAAGGCGCACAGTCCTACAAACAGGATTGGTTGAATAGCCTTACGTTGTTCAGGAAACAGCATAACGAAGCCCCAAGAACAGCCGAGTATTATGATGATTGGAGGCAAAATCCAAAGGAGGCTTTCTATGTTCCACCTTGGTATGAGCCGGGTAATCGCTGCGTGGAATCCATAGATCAAAGAGAAGACGACTAGTAAAAATCCAGTTGAGTACATAAAGCTGTAGTTAGGCGGAAAAATGAACAAACTCGCTATGACGCCCCCGTACATAAGCCAGTACATTCGCCACACATCGAATAGCTCGCACACGGTCTCGTTTGGCTTCCACCACGGGAGTCGCGCGACCATCACAGCGTCCTCTTGACCTCAATCTGCCTGTAACATTCGAGGATATCGCCTTCTTTGATATCGTCGTACCCGATGATCTTCATGCCGCATTCCATGCCGGCGCGGACGTCTTTGGCATCGTCCTTGAAGCGTTTGAGTTGCTCGAGTTTGCGGTCGTTCTCGATGACGATGTCGTCGCGTGTGACGCGGATGAGCGCATCGCGTTGGACGGTGCCGTCGGTGACATAGCAGCCGGCGATGGTGCCGACCTTTGAGACCTTGAAGACTTGGCGGACTTCTGCGTGGCCCAAGACCTCCTGGCGGAGTTCCGGGTCGAGCAGGCCCTCGGCGGCCTTGTGGATGTCCTCGGTGATGTGGTAGATCACATCGTAGGTACGAATCTCCACGCCCTTGTTGTCGGCGAGTTTGCGGGCGTTGCTTGCGGGGATGACATTGAAGCCGATGATGATGGCCTTTGAAGCCTCGGCGAGGATGACATCGGACTGCGAGATACCGCCGACGGCTGCGTGGAGCACGCGGACCTTGACCTCGTCGGTCGTGATCTTTTCGACCTCGTTTCTGAGCACATCAATCGAGCCTTGAACATCGGCCTTGATGACGACGAGGATCTCTTTGACGGCGCCCTCGGAGTTGGCGCCAAAGAGCATGTCCAGCGTGACCTTGGGCTGGGAGAGGTGGTCGTCGCGGTCGCGTTCGCGGCGCTGCTCGGCGGCTTCTTGTGCCTTCTTGAGCGTGTCGACGCAGAAGAACCTGTCGCCGGCGATCGGGAGCTGGTCGATACCCGAGATCTGCACGGGCATCGGTGGGAGCGCGACTTTGATGCGGTTGCCTCGGTCGTCTGCGATGTCGCGGACACGACCAAACGCCGGGCCTGCGACGATGAAAACGCCGACGGCGAGCTTGCCATCTTGGATGAGGATGTTGGCGAC